>CALDSM010000372.1 GCA_937923585.1 uncultured bacterium | reverse complement strand
TGGAACTGCTGGCCGAAGTCGCCGACACCCCGGCGGAGAAGCCCGTCCGCGACATGTTCAAGGAGAAGGACCGCGCGCGCCGGGAGCGGCCTGAGCGCGAGGGCGGAAGGGGGCGCGCGGAATGACGCCGACCCCAGGGCAAACCGCACTCCGCGCGCTGGCCGCGATGATGCAGGAACTTGTGAACGTCCTGGGCGAGGAGTTGAGCGTTGGGCAACAGGCGCGCGAGATGCTCGCCAAGAGGGAGACAGACCATGAAGTGGATGAAACCGGACCCCGCCGCGATTGTGCTTCTGGCGATGCTGACAGCCATCACCGCGATTTGTCTGACTTCGGGTTGCACCACACTTCAGACCGTGACGGTTGAACGCGTAGACGAAGCACTGGAACAGGGGGAGCAGGCCGTGGCCGTGGCCCGTGCCGCGCTTGCGCTCTACGAAGAGGCCGCGCGCATCTCCGGGAAAACGGAAGTTGAGATTGCCGCAGTGCGCGACACTTGGCTTCACCGCATCGCCGTCATGGAGGCCGCGCTTGCGGACCTGCGGGCCGCGCGTGACCAGTGGAGGCCCGCGCAGAAATGAACCCGCATGGCAAGTACGGCATCGGCGCGCAGGTCGCCATCATCATGGACAACGAGGGCGGGTACACAGACCACGCCGCTGACCGTGGAGGCCCTACCAACGCGGGCGTCACCGTGCCCGCGTGGCGCGAGTACTGCGCGGACACGGGCCGCAATGACGCGGGCCGCGCCATGTCGTCCCTTGCGCTCGATGAAGTGCTTGCCTTCTATTGGTGGTGGTGGGGCGCGCCGGAGTTGGGATTGAAACTGCTAGAGTCACCCGCCGTCCAATTGTTCACCTTTGACAGCTCTGTGCTGTTCGGGCGTGTCCGCGCCGCGCGCTGGCTCCAAGACACGGCGAACCTGTTCGGGTGCCGCCTTGTTGTGGATGGCGTTGTCGGCCCTCGCACGGCGGCGGCGGTGAACGCGCTGGAACCCGCGCGGCTTGTCTCTCTTCTGTATGACGCCCGCATGTACCGCCACAACCTCATTGTAGCGAAGAACCCCGCACAAGCCGTTTTTGCGAAGGGGTGGAAGAACCGCGCGGATAGGATGAAAGCGATGGCCCTGGACTGGGCAAGGGAGACTGCCACGCCATGAACATCATGCAGACCGCAGGCAAGGCAATTGACGTGTTGAAACTCGCCCGCAACTTGCAGGGCGCGATGGGTTCCCGCGTCACGCGCACACAGGGCGGGGCCACGCTGATTGTCTGTGTTGTGGTGGCGGGCCTCGCCATGATTCCCGGATCCCCGCTCGCAGACTTCACCGTGGCGATGGCGGCTGTCACGTTGCTTGTGCCCATCCTCTCCCCACTACTCTCCCGCATGTTCGGCAAGCGGGACAAAGAGACACCCGCCGATGCGCCCGCAGACCTGACGGTGCCAGAGTTTCTTGACGACCTTGCGGCCCTGCTGGAGGCGAAGGAGGCGCGGCAGCATGAGCGCGAGGTGGACGCGCAGAACATGGCCGCACACAAGACGGAGCTTGTCGCGCTTTACCGTGAGGCGCGGGCGCGGTATCTGGCGGACCGGGAAGCGAAGAGCGGGAAGGGTGTAGTGGATGGAAGCGGCTGATCTCATTTTCGGTGTGTTCCCGGTGGTGACGACCCTCATTGTCGCGGCGGCTGGATTCGGTAAGTTGCGGCAAGAGGTTGCGGACGTGCGGGAGGACATGGCCGAAATCAAAACCATGGTGAGGGAGCTTGCGCTAGACCTCCGGCGCGAGCTGCGCGAGATAGACGTGTTGGTGCGCGGCGACCTTGCCCCGCGCGTGTCCAAGCTGGAGGAGGCCTGCCGGATTCACCACGGCAAGTAGCACACTATCAAAAAACGCGGTGCGGCCTCTCCCTTCGCCCGCTTTCCCCCGGCCACAACCGGGGGTTTTTCGTGCCCAAAACTTTTTTTGCAGACCCCGAAAAAAAGCTGGAAAAAGGCTTGACTTTTGGCGCGGGTGGTGGTAAGATAAGGATGTCAGTTGAAGCGAGCGCCACCCGGAAGGGCCGGGGGGCAAACAAAAAAGGAGCACACACCATGCAGGACGAGACCACCACCACCACCACGGACCTGTCCATCATCTCCAACCTCTCCACTATGTCGAGGGGCGCGCTCAAGCGCACGGCGCGCGCAGAGTTTGACATGGTTCTGATTCACACCTCAACTGGGAACGAGTTTCTGGCCGACCTTCACCGCCAGCGCGTGAATGCAATTCTCGCTGAGCTTTCCACCCGCAAGTCCTGAAACCAACCGCGCGGGGGCCACGCGGCCCCCGCGCTAACGAAAGGAGCACACCATGAACCGAAACGACTGTCCTATCTGCGGCGACACCCTCGCCGCGCAACCCTGCGGCAACGTCCGCTGCATCTGCGGCTTTGTCGCCATGAACGCGCTGCAAGTCCAGCGGGTCCGTGACAAGATTGACCGCGCCGCGCGCATGGCCGCGTCCACCGCGCGCATCAACGCCCTGCACGAAACCCCCGGCGCGCGCGTGCTGGCGGTGGGCAACAACGCGGACGGCGCGGCGGTGCTTGTTGGATTCATCCCGGCGGGAGGTGAGTCATGAGCGCACCAGTGATCAAGTGGACAAAAGAAAGCCCGCTCAAGTACATCACAACGCTGGGGGCATATCAGGCAACGATCACGATTTACACGGTAGACAAGTCAATTCAGTGGATACCGCTTTTTAGCCACGGCGGAATAACCGAGTGGCGGAACATGAGAATGTCGGAGTGCAAGCGGCGCGCCGAGCGCGTTCTAATCGCGCTGGCAGACGTGGGAGACAGGCCATGAGCGAAAGAACCGACAGCACCTTCGACGTGGAAGGCGAGCTGGCATGGGAGCTATCCGACCGTTGCGACCAGGTGCAAGAGGGCTGGCAGACACGCGCGCGGAATCTCGCGGCAGACGATGCGGCCTACGGCGAGCTGTTCCGCCGCGCGCTGATTGTTCGTGAACGCCTGCGCGGCTGTGCGCTTGAACTGGAGGCACTCGCCAATGAGGCGAAGGCGTTCCACGACTTCGAGGTGTCCGAGAACCGGGAAGAAATCCCGGACGAGGTGCGCGGCATGATGCGCGCGCAGATGCGGGACGAGGCAGACGACATCCGCTACACCGTGTTCCCCGCCGACACCTCCGAGAACCTGCAATCCGTTGCGGACGCGCTAGATGACCTGTTCCACACAGAGACATTCGACTCCGTGAAACTACTCGCCGACCTTTGGCAGGCGCACTGGGCGCGAAACCATGACGTGAATGAGCCGGTGACACCGGTCAAACGCGCGACCTGACGCAGGCGCGCAAAAGGAGCAACATGCCTGAAATCAAGAACCCGATGACCGCGTGGGCCGTAATCCAAGGCCGCGTCTGCCACTCGCCGGAGGTCAAGGCCTTCGGTGATGGGAAGATGCTTGCCAAGTTTTCCGTTGCCCAAGACGAGTTTTCCAAGGGCGAGAAGCGCACAAATTTTTGGGACGTGGTGGCCTTCGGCTACGCCGTCAAGGATGCCGAGAAACTCACGCGCGGGGAGCATGTCCAGGTGTGCGGTCGGCTGTCCGTGGACACGTTCACAGGCAAAGACGGCGTGGAGAAAAAACGGGTCGTGCTGACCGCCGACACTGTGCGCTCGATGCAGTGGCCCGCCAATGACGCCGCGCCGCAGGAAGCCGACCTTGAACCCAAGACCGCAGACGATGACATCCCCTTTTAGCCGCCCAAAAATAAGGCTTGACTTTTCGCAGCCCTTGGGGTAGAATCAAACCGCGCAGCATGACGCCGCGCACCAAAAAAGGAGCACACCATGACAGACAAAAACGCACCGCCCCCCGCCCCCGGCCTGACGCTGTGGGACATGTGGGGCACAACGCCACCTTCACAGACGAAGCGCGTGGACACCGGTGGCCGCTCGTTCACCACGATTTCGGCCTACTGGCAGTTTCACCGTGCAACCGAACTCTTCGGCCCGTGCGGCGTGGGCTGGGGCTGGACCCCGCCCGTTTGGAGTATCCAGTTTGAGCACACAGACGCGCCGCTCTTAGTGGTCTCCCTGACCGTCTGGATAGAGACGGCCAATGGGCGCGCCGAAGCCCCACTTGTGAACGCGCAGGAAATGTTCATGGGCAAGGGCGACCGCCGCCGCGTGGATGATGACGTGTTCAAGAAGCTCGTGACGGACACAGTGACAAAGGGCTTGTCATACTTCGGCGCGTCTTCGGACGTGTTCCTGGGGCTGTTTGATGACAAGATCGGAAGAGCACACGTCTGAACTCCAGTCACGATCAGATCTCGTA
>CALDSM010000371.1 GCA_937923585.1 uncultured bacterium | reverse complement strand
CGCTGGGGAGAAGCTGGGCAAGGCTTTCACCGCCTTCCGACGGCTGCATCGTCAATGCCGCGGTTGGGATGCGCGCGTCCGTCTCGAGATACCAGTCCGCCAGAAACACCATTTGAAGCTGCAGCAGGACTGGTCCCTGCACGCGCGCCACGAGCTCCTCATTGACTATGCCCGTCTTCGGATCGGCATCAACGATGTTCTGGGAGCCAAGGTAGCCCACGCGTCCGTCTATGACCGCAATCTTGCGGTGATTGCGCAGGTCAAAGCGGACCGTTTTGCTCCGCACCAGCCCCACCGGCAGCATTTCCAGGACTTCGACTCCCGCCGCACGCAATCCGGGCGCCAGGCGACGGAGCGCGCGGCGCGACCCAATCGAATCCATGAGCACCCGGCATGCCACACCCCGCCGCGCCGCGCGGCACAGCGCCTCGCCCACGTTCCTGCCCGTCAAATCGTCTTCAAAGATGTAGTACAGCAGGTGGACATGCTGTTGCGCCGAATTGATGTCGCGCACCAGGCTGTTAATGCTCTGATCATAGTCCGGCAACAGCTCGATCTGATTTGCGCGCACCACCTTGAACTCACCGATTCGGTTGACAAGGCCCATGATTGGGCGCATGGTTTCCAAGGGCGGCGCGAGCGGATCATCCGGGAGTTGGGCGTGGGCCTGTTGAATGCGCTCGAACGCCCTCTGCTGGATGCGCAGACGCTTGCGGGGCATATAGGCGCGACCGAGGAAGATGTAGAGCAAAACGCCCAGCCAAGGCAGCAAGAAGATGACCAGCAGCCACGTGCGGGCGCTCGACGGTTCCTTTCGCCGCGGGACAACCACAAGAGCGATTAGGCAAATCACCCATTCGGAGACAAGAAAGAGATTTTCGAGCCAGAACCAGGGCGGCGGTGAAGCGCTGAACATGTCGGTGTCCTCGTTTCCAGGGAACGTATTTCACGAACTGGGGGAGCATATGGGACAAGTCTTCGCAGGCTTCCTTCAGGAAAGACGCACATGTTGCACGCCTTTTCACAAAGACCAGGGAGTCTTGGAACCGGCCTGATTTGCCGCCATAAGGAATCGCATCCAGTCTTTTCCGCGCAACCACGGGCGGCACGCCGTTTCTGCAAGCAATGCGGTTCATTATAACCGAGACCATAAATATCCCGTCTTCGAAAATGAGACTGCAAGCCACCCCTTCCGTAAACAGGTCCGCCAATAGAGCCTGCCGCAATGCGATCTGGCGCTCAGGGCTCCCTTCGGGGAAACCAGGGAAAGAATGCGCTTACCGTCTCCTGATACCGCCTGTAATCCTCCCCGCGGGACTTCAGCGCCTGTGCCTCCGTGTAAGGTATTCCGGTGACGCGATAGAGGAAGTAGAGCATGAGTGCCGGTCCCAACAGCGTGACCCAACCGTGGGCCGCGGTCATTCCGAGGATCACATAAGCCCACCAGTGCAGCCACTCGAAGAAGTAGGTGGGATGGCGCGAGTATTTCCAAAGCCCTGTCCGGCAGGTCAGCCCGCGGTTTTCCGGTTCCCGTCGCCACCGGGCAAGCTGTGCATCCGCAAGCGCCTCGCCGCCCACGGCCACACACCAGACGAGCACAGCCAGCATTATCTGCGGGATGCCGGGCGAAGTCCGGGCCAATGCCAGCGGCACAAAGGGCAACGAGAACACCACAACAAACACGGCCTGATACTGGAAGAACAAAAACAGTCTGCGCGGGGCGTTAGC
>CALDSM010000370.1 GCA_937923585.1 uncultured bacterium | reverse complement strand
ACGAGATCTGATCGTGACTGGAGTTCAGACGTGTGCTCTTCCGATCTTCTTCCAGCCATTGCGACGCCACCTTCTCCGGTTTCTGCCCAAGCAGTTCCGCGATTTCGGCCAGCGGCACCGGGCCCTCCGGCACGGCCCGCTTGAACAGTGACTCGGCTTCGCGCGTGGTCAGGCACAGCGGACCGTACCACAGGTCGCCGAGGCGCTCCACCTGAACGTCCTCCCCGAACTCCTCGGAGAGCTTTGCCCGCGCCAGCGCGCAGCCCAGATGGCACAGGCGGGGGTTCATGTTGTACAGGGCGCGCGCCGCGCCGCTCTTTTCCGCCTTTGCCGTCGAATCGCAGACCACCACCTCGCAGTCGTCCGGCAGCGGCACGGACTCGACGCGCAGCGGAAAGAAATCAATTTTGCAGGCGCGTCCGGCCGCCCCCGCAAGGATGACGGCCTGGTCCATGCCGCCGCCTCGGGTGCCCACGAAATGCTCGGCCTCGGCCAGCATCGCGGCGAGTTTCAGCCGGGGCACATCCTGTTCCAGTTCGAGTTCCAGGGCGTGCAGATAGGCCAGCGCGCAGGCGACCACCAGCGCTGACGAAGAGCTCAGTCCGGCGCCGGAAGGCAGATCCGATTCGGCCAGCATGCAGAACCCGGGCCGGCCTGCCGGGGCCAGCGCATGGTTGATGCCTGCGACTGCCGCCTTCGCATAGTTGTCCCAGGAACCGGGCGCGGAGGGGGAGAGGGTGTCGCTGTTCACGAATTCCATCGGCGCGAATGCGGCGTCGGCGTTCCTGAGCAGGACACGCCCGTCCCTGCGCGGCGCGACGGCGATCCGAATCTCCTGCGCCAGCGTCATCGGCAGCACGGGCAGGCCGTTGTAGTCCGTGTGCTCGCCGATCAGGTTGACCCGGCCCGGCGCACGGAAACATTTCGGCGCGCCTGCGCCGGGAAACGCCTTATGGAAAGCCTCAGTCAGTTCTCCCCACATGCGGGGTGACACTCCCATTCTATTTGCAGTGAAGTGGGCAACACACCATCACGGTGAATCAAACCGTTATTGCGCATCACTCCGTCATTGCGAGCGAAGCGAAGCAATGTCTTGTAATCAGAGCCCTAAATTCGGGTCATCGCGGGCAAGAGATTGCTTCGCTTCGCTCGCAATGACGGAGGTCAGGTTTTGGCTTACCCGCGCCGCCTGGCCGGCTTCACAAAGTCCAGGTAGCTGTCTGTGAACGCCGTCTTCACACGGGCGGCCGCCTTCTCGATTTCCTGCACCTGCTCCGCGTGCGTTATCGCGCCGAATTCAAGGTTGAACTCGCGCGACTCGCCGGGTTTCAGGAAGTTAAGCAGCCCGTGCTTCTCGTCCGCGGCGCGGCCCTCAATGCCGCAGGTGCAGGGCTCCAGCCCGCACACGTATTCCTGCTCGCCCATCTGTTTCCATTGGACAAAGCGGGGCAGTTCGTTCTGGTTGTACCGCACATAGGCGCCAAAGCCGCAGCCCTGTTTGAACCCGTCATTCACAATGGCCACGGTGACTGACCCGTCTTTGGCGGGCGCCATGCCGTGGTAGTAGCACTTCTCGGCGTAGCCGTGGATGGGCGGGTCCATCTGCGCGTATTGCTCGATGCCGTCCTTTGCCGTCGCATCCCGCGGCGCGACAAAGCGGCTCGGCGCGATGAGCCGCGAACCTGCATCCACCACGGGCCAGCCGATGTTGCAGTGGTACAGCAGCATGTAGGGCGTCCTGTTGAACCCCTCGTTGGTCAGCACGTCGCGGATCCAGAAGCGGTCCTCGCCAAGCACGGTGACCACGCTGCGCGTGAGCGCCAGGTTTTCGCCAAAGACGCTTGCCTCGCGCATGGTGCCCTGCACGCACAGGACATAGTCGTCGCCCTGCCACTCCTGGATGACGCGGACGTTGCGCGCCGGGATGTTGCCGATGCGGCCGTGCAGGCCGCGTCCGTTCAACTCGCTGCCCGGCGCGGGCGCGCCCACGTTGGTCAGCCCGCAGGTGGTGACGAGCCCGCCAAAATAGCTGCGGAGCCAGCGCAGCCCCTCGGCCTCAAAGTATTGCGGCGCCACATCGCCCGTGGTCGAGCGCCAGCCCATGGCCCGCCCGCAGTGGCTGGCCGAGGCGATGTCGAGCGCGCGGTCCAGCAGGACCGTCAGTTCGAGGCCTGACCCGGTGTAAATGATTGCGGCGCGGGTGGGGCGCTCGTTGCCGTCGTCCAACTGCACCGTGCGCACGCCCGCGATCTGGTCCATGTTGCCCACGTGGCGGCGCAGTTCCTTCACCGAATGCCTCTTTCCGTAAAGTTCCATTGCACGGTCTCCCTGTGTGGCGGCAGTGTGCCGTATGACTAAAGCATACGAAGCGCACGGCAGACAGTCAAACCGGCGTGACTTTTGGTGCGCGGGTGTTTTGCCAAATCCTTGTTGAATACGGCCGGGCACCCCGAATCCCCCCCCCGATTTCACAAGTATTGTCATTTCCAGCCCTTTGTAGTACCATATTCAAGCGGTCTGGGAGTTGCAGGGTGTAGACTGTGCCCCCGTGTCCGCAGGCATTCAACCATTAAGGAATCTGTGCAAATGCGAAGAAAGGGATTCACACTCATTGAATTGCTGGTGGTCATCGCGATCATCGGCATCCTTGCCGCCATCCTGCTTCCGGCGCTTGCCCGGGCGCGCGAGGCCGCCCGCCGCTCCAGTTGCCAGAACAACCTGAAGCAGTGGGGCTTGGTGTACAAGATGTATTCGAACGAATCGAAGGGTTCCTTCCCGCCGTTGATGGTGGGTTCGGGACCCGCTCCGAACCCGGCCGATCCCTGGATCGGCGTGCTGGACATCGGGCCGTACGTGTTCGCCCTCTATCCCGAGTATCTCACCGACCCGAACATTGTGTTCTGCCCCTCCGATCCCGAGATGGCATCCGCGCAGAAGAAGGCCAAATCGGACGACGGCAAGTGGTGCTTCGGGTACGCGGATCGGGGCGGCGGCGAGTGCGGTCGCGCTGTTGACGCCTCCTACATGTACTGGGGATGGATGCTGGACCGTCTGGATTATTGCCCAACCTGCAATCCCCCCACGGTGCAGCCGCTGAGCAGTTTCCAGCTTGTCAGCATGATCACGCCCCTATTGGGCGGAGAGGACATTTCCGGCATCAACATGAACACGAATGTGCCGGTGCAGCTCGAAAAGGCCATTGAGGCGTTGGTTACCGATACCGGGTCGGGCCAGTTGAATTTCGAGGTCATGCGTTACTATAACGGTGAAATTCGGGGATTCTTCCCCGGCGCGGACAAGGACGTGGATCTTTCGAGCATGGCGCCCGGATATGGCACCGGCGGGGGCAACATCATCTATCGGCTGAAAGAGGGTGCTGAACGGTTCCTGATCACCGACATCAACAATGCCGGTGCCGCGAACACGGCGCAAAGTTCAGTCTTCGTCATGATGGACCAGTTGTCCACGGCGGGTGCGATGTTCAACCACATTCCAGGCGGCTGCAACATCCTGTACATGGACGGCCATTGCGAGTTCGTCAAGTATGACCAGCACGGCAAGGGACCGGTGAATGAGCCTTTGGCGACACTCAGCGGGCTCTTTAATGGCTGATCTCGCTGACGCTGACGGCTGAAACGCCCCGATTGGGTGTTGAAGAGAGTCAAATTGCAGTGCCCCAAGGTTTCCCAAGAGACCTTGGGGCATTGTTTCACTCAGGAGAGTGTCTTCTAGTGTAGTGAGTCATCCTGATGGCATCTTATTTTGACGCGAGAATGCCGCGAAAAGCAGGTACAGACACGCCTTTCAAACTGCCGAAAGGCGAGTCAGTCCCCGTTTTTCACGTGGTCTTCTTTGTTTGTTTAAGTGGCACCAATTGTGACTCAGTACACTAGCAGGCCGAATGCGGTGGCGAAACTATGAGAGTTACTATCAATGAGCAATTCAATAAAAAATACCACGACAAACCCGATACGAACCGGCATGTTCCTACCAATTGGTAGGCATATCCTTGGTTGTGTTCAGTGTATGTCCCTTTAATGGAATAACTTATCATACTGTTGCGGTTAAGTTTATAAAAACAGAGACCGTGCGGGACAGGACAATTTTGAATTCAAGGCGGATTTGCTGTATCATACCGTTTGGAATGCCATTTTCCGGTGTGACAGCATGCCCAGTACGTCGCCGTTGCTTGAACGGCACCCGAACCGAATGCGTCGGCGGATAACCGCAACCGACCCTCTCGAAGTCGCTATCCCGGCATCATGATAAGGAGTCTTGAAGTGTACAAACTACTTTCTGAGAGCGATGCCACCGGGCATCCGGGGCTATACCGGCCGGATTATGAGCATGACTCGTGCGGCATCGGCTTTTTGTGCAATATTGATGGTCGGCGCAGCCACGACATCATCCGGGGCGGTCACCGGATTCTGGTCAACCTGACGCACCGCGGCGCCTGCGGCTGCGACCCGGAGACGGGCGACGGCTGCGGCATGCTGCTCCAGCTTCCCCACAAGCTCTTCCAGGGCGAGGCGGAGCGGCTTGGCTTTGGGTTGCCGGAAGAGGGGCGCTACGGCGTGGGCATGGTGTTTCTGCCGCAAAACCCGGCCTCCCGCGAGACCTGCATGGCACGGATAAACCAAGCCATCAGCGACGAGGGGCAGGTTTTGCTGGGCTGGCGCGAAGTGCCGCGCAACAGCGGGGCCATCGGCTGGCTCGCCCGCCGCAACGAGCCGGTGATGTTCCAGGTGTTCGTCAAGGCGGCGGACGGGCTGGACCGGGACGCCTTTGAACGCAGACTCTTCGTCATCCGCAAATCGGCCTCGATAGACCTGCGCAGGTCAGGCCTGCCGGGCATCGAGCAGTTCTACGTGACCAGCATGTCCTCGCGCACCATCGTCTACAAGGGCCTGATGCTGCCCGAGGCGATGGACAAGTACTACGGGGACCTCGCCAACCCCGCGGCGGAGACCGCTATCGCCCTCATCCACCAGCGTTACAGCACCAACACCATGCCGTCCTGGCCGCTGGCGCAACCGTTCCGGTTCCTGGCGCACAACGGTGAGATCAACACCCTGCGCGGCAACATCAACATGTTCAGCTCGCGCGAGGCGCAGATGGCCAGTCCGCTTTTCGGCGGGGACATCAAGAAACTGCTGCCCGGGCTGACCGCCGGCTACAGCGACTCCGCCATCTTTGACAACGCCTTCGAGATGCTGGTGCGCGGCGGCTATCCGATGCCCATGGCCATGGCCATGATGATTCCGGAGCCCTGGGCCGGTCACGAGTCCATGTCCGACGACAAGAGGGCATTTTATGAGTTCCAGGCCTGCAAGATGGAGCCGTGGGACGGCCCCGCGTCCATGGCGTTCACCGACGGCACGCGCATCGGCGCCGTGCTTGACCGCAACGGGCTGCGCCCGTCGCGCTACTGGGAGACGAGCGACGGGCAGATTGTGATGGCCTCCGAGGTGGGCGTGCTCGACATCCCGCAGGAGAAGGTCATCCGGAAGGGCCGGCTGGAACCGGGCCGCATGTTCCTGGTGGACACGGAGCAGGGCCGCATCATTGACGACTCGGAGATCAAGCGGGAATTCTCCTCGCGCCACCCCTACCGCCGGTGGCTCAACAGCCAGCGCGTGGAGCTTCCCGAAAGTCTGGACAGCGCCGCCGAACCGGAGGCCGCGCCGCTCTTGGAGCGCGAGATCATCTTCGGCTACACGCGCGAGGACATAGACATCCTGCTTGCGCCCATGGCCCGGGACGGCAAGGAGCCGGTCGGCTCCATGGGCAACGACGCGTCGCTCGCCGTGCTTTCCCCGCGGCCGCAACTGCTCTTCAACTACTTCAAGCAGCTGTTTGCCCAGGTCACGAATCCGCCGATTGACCCGATCCGCGAGGAAATCGTGATGTCCATGGAGACCACCATCGGCCCGGAGGGCAACCTGCTCGCCGAGGCCGAGGAGGACTGCCGCCAGCTTCACCTCAAGTCGCCCATACTGACCGACGCGCAGATGGCGTTCATCAAGGGGCTGGACCGGCCGGGGCTGCGAACCGCCGTGGTTTCGACGCTGTTCCCCGTCGCGAGAGGGCCGGAGGGGCTGAAAGAGGTGCTGGACCGTGTCTGCGACGAGGCAGCGGCCGCGGTGGATGCGGGCTGCACCATGATTGTCCTGTCGGACAGGGGGGTGAACCGCAACTTTACGGCACTGCCGAGCCTGATGGCCACCGGCGTGGTGCACCAGTACCTGGTGCGCAAGCACAAGCGCTCGCTGTGCGGGCTGGTCGTCGAGACGGGGGAAGCCCGAGAGGTCATGCATTTCTGCCTGCTCACCGGCTACGGCGCGGGTGCGGTCAACCCCTACATGGCTTATGAGATTATTGACGACCTGGTCAGGCGCGAGGCGGTTGTTGAGGAGGCGCCCGGCAAGGCGAAAAAGAAGTTCATCAAGGCCGTCGAAAAGGCCATGCTCAAGACCATGTCCAAGATCGGCATTTCGACGCAGCAGAGTTACCGCTGCGCGCAGATCTTCGAGGCTGTCGGCCTTGGCCCGACGGCCATTGACCGGTGCTTTGCGGGCACGGCGTCGCGCATCGGCGGGCTCGGGCTCCGCGACATCGGGCGCGAGACGCTCCTTCGCCACGCCGCCGCCTATCCCGACCGGCCCTCCAGGCAGGCGGGCCTTGATCCGGGCGGCAACTACAAATGGCGTCAGCGCGGTGAGTTCCACCAGTGGAACCCGGTGACCATCGCCAAGCTCCAGCACGCAACGAAGCTCGACAGTGCGCAGACCTACCAGGAGTTCGCCGACGAGGTGAACAGCCGCAGTCGCACGCTGGCCACGCTGCGCGGCCTGCTCAAGTTCAGGGAGGGAACCCCGGTTCCCATCGAGGAGGTTGAGCCGGCGGCGGAGATTGTGAAGCGTTTCTGCACCGGCGCGATGTCCTACGGCTCCATCAGCCGCGAGGCGCATGAGAACCTTGCCATTGCCATGAACCGCATCGGCGGACGCAGCAACACCGGCGAGGGCGGCGAAGATCCGCACCGCTTCCAACCCGACCCCGGCGGCGACCTGCGCCGCAGCGCCATCAAGCAGGTGGCCTCGGGCCGCTTCGGCGTAACCAACGAATACCTGGTCAATGCGGACGAACTGCAGATCAAGATGGCGCAGGGCGCCAAGCCCGGCGAGGGTGGCCAGCTCCCCGGATTCAAGGTGTTCGACGAGATTGCCAAGGTGCGCTACTCGACGCCGGGTGTGGAGCTGATCTCGCCGCCGCCGCACCATGACATCTATTCCATAGAGGATCTGGCGCAGCTTATCCACGACCTCAAGAACGCCAATGTACACGCGGCGGTCTCGGTGAAACTGGTGTCCGAGGTCGGCGTGGGCACCATCGCGGCGGGCGTGGCCAAGGCCAAATCCGATCTTGTGCTCATTAGCGGGCATGACGGCGGCACCGGCGCGTCGCCGCTCAGTTCAATCAAGTATGCGGGGTTGCCCTGGGAACTGGGCCTGCCTGAGACGCATCAGGTGCTGGTCGAGAACGACCTGCGCGACCGCATCCGCGTGCAGGTGGACGGCCAGATCAAGACGGGCCGCGACGTGGCCATCGCCGCGCTGCTCGGCGCCGACGAGTTCGGCTTCGCCACCGCGCCGCTCATTGTCAGCGGCTGCATCATGATGCGCAAGTGCCACCTCAACACCTGTCCGGTGGGCGTGGCCACGCAGGATCCCGAACTGCGCAAGAAATTCAGCGGCAAGCCCGAGCATGTGGTGCGCTACTTCTTCTTCGTCGCCGAGGAAATGCGCAAGATCATGGCGCAGCTCGGATTCCGCACCGTAAACGAGATGGTCGGCCGGGCCGACATGCTTGAGTTCGACCCGCTGCCCGAAAGCTGGAAGGCCGAGAGCCTCGACTTCTCGCGCATTCTTTACAATGCCAAGCCCTGGGAGGGCTCGACGCTGCATTGCAGCAAGAAGCAGGACCACGGCATCGAAAACGCGCTTGACCACGAACTCATGAGGCTGGCCGCGCCCGCGCTGGAACAGGAAAAGCCCGTGCGCTTTTCCATCCAGATCCGGAACGTACACCGCACGGTCGGCACAATGCTTTCCAGCGAGCTGACGCGCCGCCGCAAACTCGGCATGTATACGGGGCACCTGGCCGACGACACGGTTTGGATTGACTGCCACGGCGTGGCGGGACAGAGTTTTGGCGCGTTCGCCATCCAGGGTGTCACGCTGAACGTGACCGGCGAGGCCAACGACTACTGCGGCAAGGGCCTGTCCGGCGGCAAGATCATCGTACGGCCGCCGTTGGAGTGCCCGATTGACCCGGCCGGGAACATTATTGTCGGCAACGTGGCGCTCTACGGCGCCACCAGCGGCGACGCCCATTTCCGCGGCCTTGCGGGCGAGCGTTTCTGCGTGCGCAACAGCGGCGCGTGGGCCGTGGTTGAGGGCGTGGGCGACCACGGCTGCGAGTACATGACCGGCGGGCGCGTGGCCATCCTCGGCCCCACGGGCCGCAATTTCGCGGCGGGCATGAGCGGCGGCATCGCCTTTGTGTATGACGCGGACGGCACCTTTGCCAGCCGCTGTAACCTGGAGATGGTAGATTTGAAGCCGCTGCACGAGAAGAGCGTGCTGGAATTGCGCCTCATGCTGCAACGGCATGTCCAGTATACGGACAGCCCCGTGGCACGGCGGATTCTGGACAATTGGGATGAGGAAATGCGGCGCTTCGTCCGCGTGATGCCGCGTGACTACGCGCGCGTCATGGCGGAGCAGGCACAGTTGGAGGCGAGCCATGTTGCCGGATAAGTCCAAAGGATTCATGACCTTCAAGCGCGAGTTGGCCGAAAACCGTTCGCCCGAGGAACGGATTCGGGACTTCAAGGAGTTCGTCAACTCACTGCCGCCCGAGAAATTGCAGCAGCAGGCTTACCGCTGCATGGACTGCGGCGTGCCCTTCTGCCACAGCGGCTGCCCGCTGGGCAACCAGATCCCCGACTTCAACGACCGGGTGAAGGATGGTGACTGGGCGGGGGCGCTC
>CALDSM010000369.1 GCA_937923585.1 uncultured bacterium | reverse complement strand
GGTGGATGAGTCGAGAGCCATCAACGCGTGTGAGGGGCCCTGCCTGATCATGGCCGGCGCGGGCATGTGCAACGCCGGGCGCATCCTGCACCACATGAAACACAGCCTGTGGCGGGCGGGCACGCACGTCATCATCGTGGGTTACCAGGCGGGCGGAACACTGGGGCGGCAACTGGTGGAGGGCGCAAAGCAGGTGAACATCCACGGCGAACGGATTGCGGTGAACGCCAAAGTGCATACGCTCGGCGGATTCAGCGCCCACGCGGGACAGAAGGACCTGCTGGCGTGGTTTGACGTGGTGGCGCCGGGCAAGCCGCGGCTGGTCATCACGCACGGGGAGACTTCGGCGCGCGAGGCGCTTGCCGCGAAGATTCTGGAGAGGAACGGAATTCGTGCGGAACTGCCCGAGGCGGGGGGAGACGTCAACCTCTGACGGACCCGGTCTCCGATTGAAACAAAACGAGCGCTCAATATGGACTGCGGTGGCAACGACACCGCTTTGGCTCGCTCGGGTTGTGGACGAAGCAGACAGCCAAAGCGGTGTCGTTGCCGCCGCGCCACTACAGCAACAGGGCTTTGAATCCCGCCTGCTGGAAATGCCGATCTGCCGTCAGAACGTCCGTCAGGGACAGACTCTGCATTACCGACATTGAAATGCAATCAATGAACGACCAATCCTTGTCCGGCCGCCCGGCATAGAGTTTGAGTCCAGCCCTAAATGAGGCGTCGTCCGCGGGCAAGATCTCGAAGTCCGAATCGTTTTCCATCTCGGCGATGAGAAAGGGAAGTTGGTCGCGGGTGGCCTTGTAAGAGAGCCAGTTTCCAAGCTCTGCCAGCACCCATTGCGTGGTCAACATCGGGTGTGGAAGAGTCCCCATCATTTCGCCTGCCAAATCGTGATACTTGTCCTTTTCATTCAAAATGGCAACAAAGAAGGAAGTGTCAACGAAAATGGGCCTCATTTCTTTGGAGCGCCGTAGAGATAGTGGTCAAGATTCTCGGCCGCATCGGGCGGCGAATCTTTGACGATTCCAGCGAACTTAAGCAGACCTGCATGGCATGGCCGCGGCAAATCGTCTGCCTTTATATCCGGGATTTCCGGTATCAGCACACATTGCACCCTGGCGCCATCCGGCAGATTGGCCGGTTCATCCAACACGATGGCACCAGCTTCAATATGTCCTCGACATGTCATAGCCGTCTCCTTGATAATCTCACCACCCATTATATCACCTGCTATAAACTCCGTCACTTCTGTTTCGGGAACTTGGAGAATACCAGTGATTGCTTTCACGGGGCAGGGAAAGAACTAAGAGCAAGAATACATGCCAGTCCCTTTTTGGTCACTCTATCCTTTCTGCTGAAGGTTTGGAATTGTTAGTATTCACTTGATAAGTCTGCGTCGCGTCCCCTTCCCCCAGGTGTGCCATCCTCACCATAGGATACTATCTTGAAGTCCCGTGAACCCTCTTTTGTAATGACGTAGAGATTGCCCCAAGGGTCCTTTGGTATTCTCTTTGAGTACATGTAAGGTGCAACAGATTCCAGCGAATCCGGCACCTTGTCATCATTCTGCAGCATATAGGCCTTAACTGCGTGGTTTAGCGCCTTAATTTCGGCTCGCGCCTTGGCGACGTCTGCGTCCGCATAGGGGTCAGACGGCCACAACGCGGCCCAGTAGATAGCTGCGAGGACAAAGAGAACAGCAAGGGCAATTAGTTTTTTCAACACGGTCACCTCGGGTTTCGCCCAAACAGGCCCAGCCAATTACCAGTCAAGTTGCTCCCTGTATGGTATGGCATTCCAGCCTCTCTTATTGTCATGTTATCCAGGATTATTAACGTACAGACGGGCGTAAAGATGACGGTCGGCACTCACACCTCAATTGGATGAAGTGTCTAACGCGTCCAGTGAAGCGACGCGGTGTGGTTGCGGACGACGGCACACCGAAGGTTGCGTACCTTCGGCATTACCTCAGTCGAGATGGGATGGCTTAGGCGAGTGAGGCTACGTGGTCGCGGAGTGCGGCGATGACTTCGTCTTGATGGGCTTGCGGAAGTTCCGCGTACATAGGCAGGGCGAGGACTTCTTGTGCGGCGCGGTCGGCTTCGGGACAGTCGGCCGCGGGGTCAAATCCGGCGAAGCACTCTTGGCGATGAAGCGGGATGGGATAGAACACGCCGCAGCCAATCCCGCACTCGGCGAACAGCTTCTTGCAGGCATCGCGCTGGGGGACGCGGATGACGTACTGGTGGTATACGTGGAAGCAGCCGGGCTGTTCGACCGGGGGGATAACGCCGGGCAGCGCCTTAAGTGCCTGGGTATAGTAGTGGGCATGTTCGCGGCGGGCCGTGTTCCATGCGTCTAGATGGCGCAGTTTCACGTTGAGCACGGCGGCCTGGAGCGCATGCAGATGGCTGTTGGTGCCGACAATCTGGTGGACGTAGGTGGCGCTGGCACCGTGACAGCGCAGCATGCGCAATCTTTGGGCCATGTCGTCGTCGGCGGTGACGATCATGCCGCCTTCCCCGGCGGCACCCAGGTTTTTGGTGGGGTAGAAACTGAAGGCGGCCGCCAGGCTCATGGACCCGGCACAGCGGCCTTTGTATTGGGCTCCGATGGCCTGCGCCGCGTCTTCGATGATGGGGAGGCGGTGTCTGCGCGCGATGTCACCAAGGGTGTCCATGTCGGCGCACTGCCCGTAAAGATGCACGGGCATGATGGCGCGTGTCCGGTCGGTGATGCGGGCCTCCACAGATTGGGGGTCTATGGCATAGGTGTCCGGGCAAATATCGGCGAATATGGGTTTGCCGCCCGCGTTGACAATGGCGCCCGCAGTGGCAAAGAAAGTGAACGGCGTTGTGATGATCTCGTCGTCCGGCCCCAGGTCAAGGGCTTTGAGCGCCAGGTAGAGCGCGTCCGTGCCGGAGGCGACGCCAATGGCGTGGGGGACGCCGACGGCTGACGCCATGGCGGACTCGAAGGCGTCGGAATGGGGGCCACCGCGAAACTGCTGCGCGGCGAAGACGTCGGCAACCGCCGCGTCTATCTCATCCTTTATCGAGGCGTACTGCGCCTTGAGATCCAGCATGGGCACGGGCATGGGTATGATTCCTGAAAGAAACGGCCCGGTACCGCACCGGGCCGCGAAGCGAAAGAATACCAAATACAATTGCCAATTACGAATTACGAACTGGAGTGCGGGAAGACGCACCTCGTCAGGGCGCGTCAAGGCGGATGTAGTCGCTGTAGCGTTCCGAGATGTTGCCGCCCGCATCACGGAAGGTCACGCGTACCGTGTAATGACCGGGCACGGCCGGAAGGGTGTAAGGCTTGGGCGTGTACTGCGGCTCCCAGTAAGACCACGTTGCGCCGTCCATGCTAAACCGCATGCGTGTGACGCCCGAACCCGTTCCGTCTGACCAGGTAAGGCCAAGGGAGACGGTACGCTTCTTGGTGCTTGACGCACCGCCGTTGATGATGATCGAGCCCGTGGGTGGGACCGTGTCCAGGCGGATGTAGTCGCTGTGGACAAGGGAGTTGTTCCCGGCCTTGTCGCGGAACATCGCGCGCACGGTTTTGTAGCCGTCGCCTGCGGACAGTGTCCACGCCTTGGTTGCCGCCAGCGGTTCCCACGCACTCCACGTGACACTGTCATTGCTAAATTTCATGCGGACGACACCGGACCCAATTCCGTCGGACCAAGCCAGGGAAAGCGTGGTGTTGGGGTTGTTGGTGACCGATTGGTTGTTGTTGATCACGATGGCCCCGGTTGGCGGGACCTTGTCTGGCACGTCCATGCGCCAGAGGTCGTTGAGGTCGCCCACATTTCCGGCACTGTCGCGTCCGTTGCCCCCGAAGAGCCAGAGCGCGCCCGCATTGGCCCATGTGATGCCCCTGAAACGAGCGCCGGGGGTGTTCTTCGCCGCGGGTGTTCCGAGTGTGCCGTAGGTTCCAAACTGGTCAATGGTTTTCTCGCCCTTCATCCAGGTCCAGTTGCCCGATAGGGTGTCGAATTTCCTAAGATCATTGAAAAAGCCCAGGGTGAAAAGGTCGTACAGATAGGAGCCGCCAAACAACCAGAGATTCCCGGAGGTATCGGCCCACGAAACCGCGCCGTTGCGGGCTCCGGGGTTGTTGGATGATGCCTCCGTTCCCTGCACACCGTAACTTCCGCCTGAGCCGATGATTGAATTGCCCTTCATCCAGGTCCAATTGCCTGTGACCGGGTCATACTTCCACAAATCGTTGAGATAGCCGGCGCTTCCGGTGCTGTCATAGCCGTAGCCGCCGAAGAGCCACAGGTTGCCGGAAAGATCGTTCCAGGACGCCGTGTCGAGACGGGCGCCCGGAGTGTTGGTTTCCGGTGCTCCCGCCACGTTGTACACGCCCGGCTTGTCAACGGTGCTGCTGCCTTTCATCCAGGCCCACTGCTCCGTGACCGGGTCGAACCGCCAAAGGTCATTCAGTCGGTGAACTGTTCCGGTGCCGTCGTAGCCATAGCCGCCAAACAGCCACAGTGCGCCGGAGGAATCGGTCCAAGATGCCGCATATCCGCGCCCGCCAGGTGTGTTGGCCGATGCCGGCGTTCGGAGTGCGCCATAGGTTCCAGACGGGTTGATTGCCGAAGCGCCTTTTATCCACGTCCAGTATCCCGTGACGGGGTCAAATTTCCACAGGTCATTCAAATAGCCCTCGCCTATCCCCGCGCTGTCGAGGCCGTAACCGCCGAAGAGCCAGAACAAGCCCGAAGCGTCGGTCCACGAGGCGGCCTGATAGCGCGCCCCTGGGATGTTGGAGGACGCGGGCATTTTGGGGATGCCGTAGTCTCCCGGTTGGCCAATCGTGTTCGCCCCGCTCACCCAGGTCCAGTTTCCGCTGGTTGGATTGTGCTTCCACAAATCGCTGAGGCATCCACGATTTCCCGCAGAGTCCCAGCCAGTGCCTCCAAAGACCCATGCCGTTCCCGATGAGTCCGTCCACGAAACCGCCTTTTGGCGCGCTCCGGGGGTGCAAACCGAGGGCGAGGGCGAAGTGTAGACACCGGATTGGCTGACAACGGAAGCCCCCTTCATCCAAGTCCACTGAATGTCTGTATCGGCCTGGGCGGAGTCCAATCCCGGACCGCATAGGCATGCCAACGCCGCCCATGCCATGACCATGGATGTTTCCCATTTCGAAGACTGCCGCTGTCTGTTGATGATTTGACCCATTGATCGTCAGCGCACCACAAGATTAAATAGCAAGCCCTGCCCCTACTGCAGCAGATCCCATTTGACGCCCGTGACCGGCGGAGTATAGGCGCAGGACAATGGGAAGTCAAGACCTATTTCGAGGCCTATTTCGATGCCCTGCGGAAGTGTTTCGGGGCGGGGATTGGCTTTCGGCGGAAATCAGGGAACGGCCATGCTGTCGGCCACCGCGGCCATGCCGTTCTCATCCCATGCGAGCACGGTTATGTGTCGGGGCGGCGCTGGGGTGGCAGTCTCCCGGGTGACCTCCAATCCGGTAAGCGGTATGCCTTCACCAAAATCCCAGAGGGCGTGTTTCAGATGATGCGTTTCGTCGTCTGCCCTGCAGGAGAACCGATGGAAACGGGGCCGGTTCGGGTCGGGAAGGCCAGTGATGGAAATCTGGAACATGCAGGCGGCCGGCGTGTCGGGTGGCTGGGTGTTGTCGGCGTTGTTCTCAGCAGTGTTGCCTGACCAGCAGGGATTGTCGCCGGGCGGGCCGGTAAGAATGGGGCCTTTGTTGCCGGTGATGGTGTTGCGGACAAAGCGCAGGGAGTCGAGATTCTTGCCGCAGGTTTGGACGGCCCCGTGGCCGTTCCCGATGATGCGGTTCTCCAGGAAAAGGATGTTGCGGCAGTCACCGTTGAAACGCACGCCGAAACCCTGACCGGGATAGAGCGCTTTGGGATCGTTCAACAGGGCACCCTCGAAAGTGTTTTGCCGGAAAACATGCCCCGTTGCCCCGCCTGCCTCGCCTTGGATTTGGGCATTCCAGGTGACGCAGTTGCGAATCGTGTTGCGCGCCCAGTAGATGCGCTCTTTGGGGCCGGTATTGGAGATGGAAATGCCGATTTGCTGGTCGCCGTCCACCGTGTTGTCGGTGAAGACACAATCGGAGGAGTCCACCAGTTCCAGGCCTATCGCTTTGATGCTGCCGGATCGGTCGCCAATCTTGTTGCGGCGGATGGCGGTTTGCGGGGATTTGTCCACGCTGAGCCAGTGGTCCAGCGTGTTGTCCTCAACAACGGATTTCGGACAGCCGCCCCAGAGCTCGATTCCCAATCCCTCCCCGTGGGAGCCGGACACCACGTTCTTGGTGATCAACAACTCCGAAGACTCGTTGCACAGGATTCCGCCGCGACCGGTGTTGCGGATGGTGTTTCCCACCATCTGGTTTCTCGACGAGCCCTTGGCGATGCGCATGCCGGCGCCCCAGGGGCTGTCAACGCCGATGTCTTCAATGGTGCAGTGGAGAACAACGGAATCAGTCACCCCGTCGGAGAAGAATATCGCGTGGGGACCAAATCCTTCCCTGGCGCTGAAGTTGCGCAGCGTCACATCTTGAATGAACACGTGACTGGACTGCGACGCCACGATTCCCTGCGTCGCGTTGGGATTCATGGCGGCGTCAAGGGTGAGGTCAAACACGTTTACGTGACTTCCATTCCGGATTTCCAGCAGCGGGCACGGGGCGGCACCCACAAAGCGCAACACGGGGCCGCCTTTTACAGTGCCGGTCAATTCGGTGTTGGAACGGACATTCATCGCCCGGGAGATCTCGTAAGTCCCCTGGGGAAAGATGATTTCCGTGCCCGCTTTTACGCTGTCGAGTATCGTCTGGAGCGCCGCGGAGTCATCCTTTCCATCGTCGGGATTGACACCCTGTTCGGTGACCACGAGGCGTGCCGGAGGAATACCACCGCCCACCCTCACTCTCTGGAGTTCAGCATGTGCGAGGAGCGGGGCGGCAATGATGAAGGCAAGCAGGACAGGAAACAGCAAGTCAATCGTCCGTTTGTGGCACATGGAGGAATCCTCCCACATTCAGCGCTTGGTCGCGCTGTGACCGGTTGGTGAAGAGCGAGACCGTTGGTTTTCATGTTTTCCCGGCCCTGCGCGCCGATTTCAGTTCGGCGGCCTTCTTTGCGTGCTTGTCGGCTTCTTCCTGACGTCCCAATTGGGCCAGCACGCCGCCGAGATTCTCCAGGGCGGGGATGTGTTCGGGGTCGAGTTGAAGGGCTCTTCTGAGCACCTGTTCCGCCTCTTCGTACCGCCCTTGATAGATGAGGCTCACGCCCAGGTTGTTGAGCGCCTGCACGTGTGCCGGGTCGAGGTTCAGAACCTGGTACATGCAGGCTTCGAGTTCGCCGTAGTTCCCTTCTTCGAGGGCCACCCGGCCGAGGTTGTAAAGGGCGTCGGTGGATTTCGGGGTTAGCTGTAGGGCTTTGAAGAAGAGCGCCCTGGCATCGGCATGCCGTTTTTGCTCCAAGGCGACCACACCGAGGTTGTTGTACGCGATGCCGCTTTCCTGGCCGACGGCGAGGGCGTGGCCGAAGAGTGTTTGGCTGTCACGCCAGTAGCCTGCCTGAATGTTTGCGCAGATGCCCAGCGAAACCAGCACGATGCCTGAGATAGCGGCCAGCGCGCGTTTGGGCACGCGCCAGTGCGCCGCCAGGTCCGCCATGCCCCAGGCGACCATGATGAAGATGCCGATGAGGGGGAGGTAGGTGTACCGGTCGGCGTGGGAGAACTCGCCCGCCTGCACCACCTCAATCACCGGCACGAGAGTCCCCAAATACCAAAGCCATCCGACGATGAGATAGGGGCGGCGGCGGGCATGGCACAGGCAGAAAAGGGTGATGCCGGCCAGCAGGAGCGCGGCAACGGCGACCAGCGCCATGGGGCGGGTGATGGGATGGGGATAGAACACGGCCAGGCCGGAGGGCCACAGGGTCTTTGCGAGATAGAGGGCATAGACAAAGACAGCGTTGGCGATTCTGGGGGCAAAGGGAACCTTCTCGCCGTAGGCCAGGTTGATGGCGTGGGACTGCATGATGAGCGTGCTTGCGCAGGAAACCGCGGTGATCAGAAAGAGGAGCGTCTTGGAGGCTGCCAGCCTGAGCGTTGTCCGCACCAACTCGCGCGGGGGAGCGGAGAGATTAATCCGCCCCAGCGGCCAGCAGTCCAGCAGCAGCAGCACAAAGGGCAGTGTCACCACCATGGGCTTGGACATCAGTCCGAGCACGAAGGCCGCCACGACGGCCGCATGGCGCGCTGCACCGCCGCGCCGGGCATAAAGGCCGTATGCCGCCAGGGCAAGCATCCAGAAGAACGCGCTGAGAACGTCCTTGCGCTCTGCAACCCACGCCACGGATTCCACGTGCAGCGGGTGGATTGCAAAAAGCATCGCGACCGCCGCACAGCGCCAGAGCGCGCCGGTGAGCAGCCGTAGCGCAAGAAAGAGCAGCACCGAGGCGGCCGTGTGAATGACAAGGCTTGTCAGGTGGTGGCCCCATGCGCGCAGGCCGTACAGGCGGCAATCGAGCATGTGCGATATCCACGTGAGCGGGTGAAAATAGTGGGCGTCTTCCGTGACAAAGGCCCAGCGCACGGATTCCAGACTCAGCCCCGACTGCACGTGCCAGTTCTTTGTGACGTAGAGCGCGTCGTCAAGATTCACAAACTGGTGTGTGAGTGTCCGGCCGAACACGGCCGCGCAGGCGATGACAAGCATCGCGCAAACCAGGGCAACCTCCCGGCGGGGCGGACACGTTTTGGAGACCGTGACTTTCCCGGGAGGCGTTTGCGGACTCTGTAACACGGTTGTATCCCACATGGTACGTTGCTCTCTGAAACGAAAGCCGACCGGCCCAACCAAGCCCTCGCCAGGGTCGGTCGCGCATTTGCAGACTGTCCGGCGGGGACTAATGCGGCCATTTTGACGCCCGCGCCAGGCTGCCCGCAAAGGCTTCAACCGTTTCCACCAGGGCGGGGTCTTCGCCGTGCTGCGCGATGACCCGGACAATGGCCGAACCTACCACCACGCCTTCGGCAAGGCCTGCCACCGCTGCGGCCTGTTCCGGGGTGGAGATGCCGAAGCCTACGGCAACGGGCTTGCCCGTGAGGTGCTGGATGCGCGCTACGGAGTCTTTCAGGCCCGCGGCAAGTGCGGCCTGTTCGCCGGTAACACCGAGCCGCGAGACGTAATAGACGAAGCCGGAGGATTTTGCGCCGATGAGGCGCAGCCGGTCGTCGCTGGTGGTGGGGGCGGTGAGGAAAATCGTGCACAGTCCGGCCTTGTCGAGTGCCGCTTTGTAGTCGTCGTCCTCGTCGGGTGGAAGGTCCACGCAGAGCACACCGTCCACGCCAGCTTCGGCGGCATCGCGGGCGAAGGCCTCGACCCCGTAGGCGAGAATAGGATTGAAGTAGCTGAAGAGCAGCAGCGGGACTTGGGACTTCTCGCGTATCGCACGAACTGTGGCGATAACCCCGCGCAGGCTTGCGCCGCGCTGGAGCGCGCGCTGGGCCGCTTCCTGGATGACGATGCCGTCACCGACGGGATCGGAAAACGGCACGCCGAACTCGATGACGTCGGCTCCGGCGCGTTCGAGTGCGAGCACGATTTGTGCGGATGTTTCCATGCTCGGATCACCGGCGGTGATGTAGGGGATGAAGGCGGAAACGCCTTGGGTCTTCAGGGACTGGAAACGGGCTTCAATGCGGTTCATGGCTAGATTTCCTCCCCCTTCAGGATGAACTTCGCGGCCTGCTGCACGTCCTTGTCGCCGCGGCCGGAGAGGTTCACCATGATGGTCTGGTCAGGCTTCATCTTGGGTG
>CALDSM010000368.1 GCA_937923585.1 uncultured bacterium | reverse complement strand
CGGGAATGACGGACGTCTTGTCAGAGGCTTGCGTGTGTCCGGCAAAGAGCGCCTTGCCCTTGGCGGTCAGGCAGCGCACCTCAAACCCGCCGTCCATGGGCAGCAGCATCGCGTCGGCACCCTTTTCGGCGTCCGGCCCGAGGCCGACGGAGGTGCAGAAGCACGCGCTGTCGTGCGCCGTGCAGGCCAGCGTGACGATGGTGGACGCATCACGCCGCTTCGTGTAGAACTCGTCCACATAGTCCCACTTGAAAACGGCGTCGAGGATGGCCACGGCGGCGGTGTCACAGGGGCGCGCCGCGATAACCACCTGCGGCGCGGAGACGGGGTTCACATCCTGAAGCTCCACCTCCTGCCCCTTCAACGTGTACTCGTAAATCTTTTCATGCCGGGGGAAGAAGAACTCCTTGATGGAGTTCTTCGGGTGGATGAATCCATCCAGAAGTAGTTCTGCGGACGACGCCAGAGAGGCGTACTGGCACAGGTCCTTCTTGACCTGGGCCGGTCCGGCCACCATGGTGCCCTTGCCGATCCATTCATCTACCAGTCCGCGCAGGGCCTGCTGGGTGATTGTCTCGCTCACCGTATGAAGTTCTCCTTGTCCTCGGCGTTGTAGGTGCCGACCACAGGCGGGGTTTCGGGGTCCATGCCGGCCCGGTAATTGAAGTTTTGTTCCGCCGAGCGCGCCAGCGACTGGTTCAGGAGGCGCAGGTCAATCCCCGCCGGGCACACGCGGGTGCATTCGCCGCAGCTCACGCAGCGGCCCGCCAAATGGAAGGCCCGCGTGATGTTCCACGCAAAGTTGCCCTTCAGGCTCGCGGAGGTGTCGATAACGACCGGCCGGTTCTTGTCGGCGATGCACTGGTTGCAGTAGCACAGCGGGCAGACACCGCGGCATGCATAGCAGCGCACGCAGCGTTCAAACTCCTTCTTCCAGAAGGCCAGCCGCTCTTCCGGGCTCTTCTTCATGAACTCTTCGACGGCAGTGTACCGGTTCCCGGCATCCACCGCCACCTCCGGCACCGAACCGATGGTCACGTCGCAGCCGTGCGGCATATGCACTTCGCACACGCTGCACTTTCCGGCCAGGTCCGGCTCACCGACGCCGTCACAGCCCAGGCCGATGACGTAGACGGTCGTGCGGTCCACCTGGGACTCCTGCTCCAGCACCATCAGGGACCGCGCGTCGCAGCCCTTTACCAGGATGGCCGCCTTGCCCAGCGCCTTGACCTCTTTGCGGGTCAGGTAGGTGGTCAGGTTGGCGTAGCACTTCCTGTTCCAGACAATCTTGTCCGTGTCGTCCGGCTTGGTGGCGAAGATCGGGTGGACGGGGCCTTCGGGGTCGGTCTGGCCGTAGGCGATGACCACGTTCACAGTGCCGTCTTCGAGCAGGGTGCGGCAGGTTCTGCGGAGTTCTTCAATCATGGGCTACTCGCATATTTCACGGTACTGCCGGTAGGGACCGAGCTGCCGTGTCTTTTCGGTTATTTCCGTTACGGTTTCCGCCCACTTCTTGCCTTCAGCGGCGGAAATCCACGCAAAATGAATCCGCTTCATGTCTATGCCGACGGTTTCCAGCAGGTCGCGGAACAGTGTCCAGCGGCGGCGCGCATGGTAGTTGCCCGCCGTGTAGTGGCAGTCGCCCGGGTGGCAGCCGGACACGATCACCGAGTCCGCGCCCATTTCAAAGGCCTTGATGATGAGGTTAAAGTCTATGCGGCCGGTGCAGGGCAGCCGGACGATGCGCACGTTAGGCGGGTATTCCAGCCGGTTGGTGCCGGCAAGGTCCGCGCCCAGGTAGGTGCACCAGTTGCACACATAGGCCACAATCTTCGGTTCAAATTCTGTCTTTTCTGTCTCGCTCATGTCGCCGCCTTACGCGCGTTAAAGATTCTTGATCATTTCGTAAATCTGGGACTCGGTGAAGCCCTCAATGTCCGCGCTCTTCGAGGGGCACACCGCCACACAGGTGCCGCAGCCCATGCACAATCCCTTGTTGACGCGCGCGGTCATCTTCACCAGGTTGCCCTGTCGGTCGCGGATTTCCGCCTTGTCAATGGCGTTGTACGGGCAGGTGCGCACGCACGCGAAGCAGGCCGCGCAGTTCTGCTCGTTGATGCACGCGATCTCGGGCTCGCGCGTCAGTTCATTCTTGGCGAACATCACCTGCACCTTGCCGGCTGCGGCGGAGGCCTGCGCCACCGCCTCGGGAATGTCCTTCGGGCCGTGGCAGGCACCGCAGATGAACACGCCTGCCGAGTTGGTCTCGACCGGGCGCAGCTTCGGGTGCGACTCGGAAAGGAAGCCGTACTCGTCGTAGCCGACTTTGAGCTTCTGGGCCAGGTCAAGCGAGCCGCTGGCCGGAAGCATGGCCGAGGCCAGCACCACCATGTCGGCCTCGATGGTCACCGGCGTTCCCGCCAGCGTGTCGGCCGCGCGCACGATCAACTTGCCGTCCTCTTCTGTGATCTTGGACACGCGCCCGCGGTAGTACTTCGCGCCGTCCTTTTCGATGGCGCGCCGCACAAATTCGTCATAGTTCTTGCCGCCCGCGCGGATGTCCATGTAGAACACGTGCGCCTGGCCCTCGTGCACCTTGTGCTTGTAGAGCATGGTGTGCTTGGCAGTGTACATGCAGCAGATCTTCGAGCAGTACCCCACGCCCTTGGCAGGATCACGCGAACCGACGCAGGCGATGAAGACAACGTTCTTTGGCACTGCGCCGTCGGAGGGCCGCTTTATTTCACCGCCCGTGGGGCCGGAGGCCGAAGACAAGCGCTCGAACTGGAGCGCGTCAATGACATCTTTGTACTTGCCGTAGCCGTATTCGCCGTAGCCGGTGTATTTGGGGTTGTCCTGGTCCTGGCCGATGCTGTAGAGCTTGTAGCCGGTGGCCACGATAACCGCGCCGACCTGTTCGGTGACCAGTTCGTCCTGGTCTTCATAGTTGATGGCGCCCGCGACGCAAAACTTGGCGCAGATGCCGCACTTGCCCGTCTTCAGCTTGGTGCAGGCGTTCTTGTCAATGACGGGCCGCGCGGGCACCGCCTGCGGGAAGGGAAGGTAAATGGCCTTGCGCTTGGACAGCCCGTAGTCGAACTCGCTCGGCGTCTTGCCCTGCGGGCACTTGTTCCAGCATTCGCCGCAGCCCGTGCATTTGACCATGTCAATGTAGCGGGCCTTCTTGCGTATGGTCACGGTGAAGTTGCCCACCGAACCCTCGACCGATTCGACTTCGGACCACGTGTACAGCTTGATGTTCGAGTGCTGGCCCGCCTCCACCATGCGCGGGGTCAGGATGCACTGCGAACAGTCCAGCGTCGGGAAGGTCTCGGACAGGCCGGCCATTTTGCCGCCAATGGACGGTTCGCGCTCCACCAGCACCACTTCGTGGCCCGCGTCGGCAATGTCCAGCGACGCCTGAATGCCGGCCACGCCCGCGCCAATCACCAGCGCCCGCTTGGTCAGCGGCACCTTGATGGCGTCGAGCGGCTTGTTCTGGATGACCTTGCCCACGGCGAGGCGGATGAGTTCCACCGCCTTGGCGGTGGCCTCTTCCCGGTTCTGGTGTACCCAGGAACAGTGCTCGCGGATGTTGGCCATTTCGACGAGGTACGGATTCAGCCCCGCGGCCTTGGCCGCGTTGCGGAAAGTCTTCATGTGCATGTGCGGGGAGCAGGAGGCAATAACCAGCCCCTGGAGCCGTTCGGCAATGATCTTGTCGCGGACCATGGTCTGGCCGGGGTCGGAGCACATGTACTTGTAGTTGACAGCGCACCGCACGCCGGGGATCTTCTCAACCTCCTCGGTGGCCTTTACCACGTCCACGGTCCGGGCGATGTTTTCGCCGCACCAGCAGATGAATACGCCTATTCTCGCCATACACTATCCTTCGACGGAGGTTCTGTCCGCCTACACTTTTTCCGCAACGATTTTGGGGGCCGCATGCACACCGGCGCGCACAAAGTGCCGGTTCACACCCAGTTCCTTCTCACTCAGACCCAGCGCAAGGCCCACCAGGTCGGAAAGGTAATAGACCGGCATGTCATGCCTGACGCCGTGCGCCTGCTCCACGGCACCCTGTTTCATGTCCAGGTTGACGTGGCACATCGGGCAGGCCACCACGAGGCAGTTGGCCCCGTGCGCCTTGGCATTGCTGATAATCTTGTTCGACAGGCTGAGCACGGTCTCTTCGCGGGACATGGTCATGCCCGCGCCGCAGCATTCCGTGGCATAGTTCCACTCGACCGCGTTCGCGCCCAGCACCGCCAGTATGGATTCCATCGAGCGGGGCTTTTCAGCGTCGTCAAAGGCCACGGTCTTCGGCGGGCGCGTGAGCAGGCAGCCGTAATAGCATGCCGCGGATATGCTCTCCAGCGGCTTCTTCACCGCGGCCTGAATCCGGTCAAGACCGACGCGCTGGAACACCTGAATGAGGTTGATGACCTCGGTGGTCCCGGCGATGGGGGTCTCGACGATGTCGGAGATCTCGGCGCGCAGCGCGGCATTGTCGGCCAGCGCCTTCTTCGTCTTGATCAGTTCCATCGAGCACATGGGGCAGGGAGCGAGCAGGTCGGTGTAGCCGTCCCGCTCGGCAATGCCCAGGTTGCGGCCCGGCAGCGCCAGCGACAACTTGTGGTTGATGGAATGCGCCGCCGTCGCCCCGCAGCAAATCCAGTCGTTCAGTTCGCCCAGTTCCGTGCCGAGTGCCTTCATGCAGGCCCGGACGGAGGCCTCAAAGTCATTGGAAGATCCGTGAAGCGCGCAGCCGGGGTAGTAGCCAAATCGGGTCATCAGTGCGTCCCCCCTGTCGTGGCGGCCGGTTTCTCCGGTTCCGCGCAGCGCGCAAAGATGCGCTGCACCAGGGCCCGGTCCTTTGCCTTCTCGCTCGTTAAGTGAAACTTGCCGCGCTGCATCAGCTTGGGGGCGAGGAGGGCGTCCTTCATCAGGAGCGGCAGGCTCAGATCCTTCAGGAACCCCTGGAGTTTGAACTGCTGAATCAGTTCCAGTTCGTTGATTCGGCCGTTGCGCCGGACATTGTCGAGGAAGGCCTTCTGGAAAAGAATCACCCGCTGCAGGTCGGGCGGCGCACAGCCGTGCTCGGCGGCATATTCGCGCAGCGCGTCAATAATTTCGACGCACTCCACCGACTGCGGGCAGCGTCCGGTGCAGGTGAAGCAGGACACGCACATCCAGATGGCGCCGCAGCGCGCAGCCTTTTCCACCTCGCCCAACTGCACAAGACGGAACAACTGGTTGGGCGTCACGTCCATCTGGTCGGCCAGGGGACATCCTGCAGTACACTTGCCGCACTGATAACATTTTTCAACAGAGGTCCCGGCGAACATTTCATTTTCGACTGGAGTTACAGCCATAGAAGCACCCTATTCCATCTGCCCGCGAACCATGGATACAGCAAGTCGTTCCGCTCGCAAGGATTGCGAATCATAACAAACTGTGCAATTGTCCATCAACGGGGAAAACCACGTATTAGTATTTTCAAGCCATAGCTCTTCTGCCCGAAAAGGTAGACGTTCATCACGCAATATTCTGTCAATTATGGACTTATTCGCAACAACAAGTCCATGAACTCGCCTACCCCGCGCGCTACTGCGAAAATTATACCACCAAATCGGTGGAAATTGTCCAGCACTGCAACGAGCACACGCGGTGCGGGGCTTTCCTGCAACGTACCCGCACTTTTGGGCGCAATGCAGTAAGCCGCCTCCATGCTCACCAGTCTTTCAATGCAGTCGGGGCAAACCCCGCGTCCGGTGTCTCCTCCGGTTGCAGCAGGACAGCCCACGTGCCGGTGGTGCCTGCCTCGACAGGCGCGTCAATCACAACCATGCGCGTGTCTGGATTCTCGACGTCGTAGTCATGCGGCGGTTTCCCGATGTCCTGCACGGCGAGCTTTGCGTCAGCCGGAGACAGCACCCGAAGGCGCAGGCGCTTGCCGTTCTGTCGCAGCGTTGCCGTGTGGCTGTCCGTAAGGGTCAGCTCGGCCCGCGTGGCCATGGCCCAGCGCACCGGAATGGCGCGGTCAAGTGCCTTTACCTCGTCCTGAACCAGCACCGACTCACCAAGGAGCCGGATGCCCCTTTCCGCGTGCGCCAGTTGCCCCTCATACACGGTAGTCATGTCGAGAACCGCAAAGGGATGCGGGGATTCACCGGAAAAGCGCGTAAACACGCCCTTGCCGCCGACCCGCTGCAACTGTCCATCAACCGTGAGCGTATTGTGGCTGTGGTTGTTCAGCCGAAAAACACTCCATCGCTCACTTTCCTGGCGCTTGTTCCAAAGACCTATGCCGCGCGATTCCAGTGAATTGTAACTCTGCGCGCCCAGGTCAACCGCCCAACGCACCCCCTGCATGTCAAGGACAAACGAACCGGTGTCCATGTGCGCGTGGTTTGCGCCGGGGGAGCCTCCCTTGAACCCCACGTAAGTGGCGTTGTCGGTCCAGTCACTGCGCAGCACGGCCACGGGCGTGGGGCCGTCGCCCTTGAAGCACAGGGCCTGCTGGGCGGTGACAGCGTCCGAAGGTTGCGCCCACACCAGCAGGAAGGGAAGCACACGGTCCCCCCCGGCCTTTATGTCGGACTTTTCCACCGCGAGCAGTGCCATTTCCCGCTGTTCCCGCCACAACAGGGACGGATTCTGGAGCCGTCTGGCAAACCACTGCATGGCGGGGGAAACACCACCCCGCTCGCCGCAGTCGGAGAAGTTGAAGAACAAGCCGGAGGGGCCCGTGGCATGCAGATAGAACTCGGGGCTCTTGAGAAAGCCGGCGGCTGATCCAAGGCCACAATCGGTGCCCAGCACGGATTCCAGCGCCGAAATCATCAGAACATTGTACGTCGTTCCGTACTGCCAGTAGCCGGGGCCTTCCGGGTAAACGCCGTCGGGTTCGTATTCATGCATCGCGCGGGGGACGTTTGTCAAGGCGCGGGAGATGATCTTTTCAGCCAGTTCAGGGAAGTCTTCCAACACCGCAAGCGCACCCACCGTCAGGCCGCCGTGGCACACTTGGTTCCAGTTGTTTGTTCCTGTCACCCAGGAACCGCCCGGAAAGGACGTCTCCAGCCCCTTCTTGACGATGGCATCCCGCAGGATTGTCCGCGTCTCGGGGCGCAAACCGTCATAGAGCCAGTCATAACCCACAGCCAGGGCGGTGGTCATTTCGGCCACGTCCAGAAAATGGCTGGGGTTCCAATCCTCAAAGGCCGCCGCCGCGAGCATCTCCTTTTCCGCGCGTTCTAGATAGCGCACTTCCCCCGTTATTCGATGGGCAAACGCCAGATAGGAGACCCGTTGCAGGCAGGTTCGGGAAACGCCCAGGAGCCGCTTCCCGGTCATTGTTCGCGTTACAGGAGGGTCGTCGAGCACAGCATCAGACACCGCGATCAACTGTTTTTGAACTGCCGCCAGCAAAGGGTCGCCGTCTATCTTCGCTTTGAGCGCAGCAGTGGCGGGTGCGGTGAAGAAAAGCCGGGGATGGGAGGCCGGGGCCTGTTTCAAACGTGCCGACAGGTCCGTCGGAACATCGGTCCAAGCAGGGCGTGCCGTCAGGATGAAAGCACCGACGATAAACGCCGATGTGCAGAGGAGTGAGTGTTTCGTCATCTGGATTTCTCCGAGGACTCTGTTTCACGCGGAAGCCGCGTCCCGTGGGTTAAGAATTCAAGCCGGTGGCACAGCATACGAAATTGGCGAACGTGATGAGAAGAGACACAGCGCTTTCGTGTGGATTCCTTTTTGACCGTTGGCATTTCTGCTATGATGGAGCGTCCGAACATAGGAGAGGCCAGACGCTTATGCACGAGACGGGACAATTCTCAACGAAGACGGGAGTCACACTTTTTGAACAGGAGTGGCTGCCCGACGGCCCCGTTCGGGGGCATGTGGTGCTGCTGCACGGCTTTGGCGACCACAGCAGCCGCTATGGCTATGTCGCCGAACGGTTTAACGGGGCCGGAATCGCCGTCCATGCCTACGACCAGCAGGGGCACGGCCGGTCACCTGGAAAGCGCGCCTATATCCCCCGTTTTGAAACGCTGCTGGCCGACTTGGACGACTTTCTGGAACATGTGCGACCCCGGATTGGAAAAGCGCCATGGTTTTTCATGGGGCACAGCATGGGTGGCATGGTGCTGACTCGCTTTGCCGAAACGAGGAGTTTCGACGCCCGGGGCCTCATCTTCAGCAGCCCCTTCCTGGGCCTGAATGCTGATGTCCCGCCGCTGCTGCTCAAAGTCGCCAGTGTCCTGTCGGTGGTCACCCCCTGGCTGCCCGTGGGCGCGGTGGACAACACGGGACTTTCCCGCGACCCGGAAAAGGTGAAGGAAGCGGACGACGATCCGTTTACCTTCCACGGCAAGGTGGCTGCCCGGACGGGTGCCGAGTTTAACCGCGTAATCCACCTCTGTGAGTGGGACTTCGGCCGAATCACCGCGCCTTCCTTGGTGTTTCATGGAACGCAGGACAAGGTGGTGCCGCCTTCGGGCAGCCAGCGGCTTTACGACGGGATGCGCTCGAAGGACAAGACCCTGAAGTACTTTGAGGGCGGATACCACGAGCTTTGGAATGACCTTTGCGCGGAGGAAGTGATGGATGACATTCTGGTGTGGGTTGAAAAGAGACTCGCATAGAATCCAGAATTCAGGAGTCAGCATTCAGAAGAGAAGATAAAGGGCTGATGGTGTAACCTGCCATCACGAATTGGACTGACAAGGAGACGTTGGAATGATTAGGACTGTGATAACGGTTGTTCTGGCCGCATTGGCGCTGGGGGCGGGGACCGCCGGGGCGCAGGCGGCCGCGCCCGCAGACGCATTGAAGGTGGGCATACTTACAGACGGGGCCAGTGAGACCTGGGCCGCCTTTCGCGATGCGGCCGTCAAGGAAGCAGCCGCTGCCGGAGTCACGCTGGATTTTCGCATGCTTTCGCCCTCCACAGCCGACCAGCAGCGCCAGACCGCGGCCGAAATGATTGCCGCCGGTGTCAAGGCACTGGCCGTTTGCCCGGTTGATCCCCCCCGGCAGAAGGCGGCGCTCCAGGAAATCGCGGGCCAGATGCCGCTGGTGCTGCTCAACCGGGACGTTGCCGACTGCGGCAGGGCATGCTTTATCGGGCTTGACGACAAAGAAACCGGCAAGAAGATGGCGGAATTGGTTTCCCAACTGGTGCCTATGGGGCTGAAGATTGCCGCGCTGGTCAAGACCGGTGAATCACCGGCGGAAAAGGCGCGCATGGAAGGGCTCAAAGAAGGTCTTGCGCCCGGCGAATTTGTCTTGGACGTGGTGAAAGCGGACAAGGGTGACCGAAACCTTGCATGGGCCGGCGCCGATGAACTGATGGGAAAACGGGTGGAACTTGCCGCCTACATTGCCTTTGAAGCCTATGAACTGCCGGCGCTGCTGCGCGCGGCGACGTCCAGAAACGTCGTCGGTGTGGTCAATCTGATCGGGCCTGTCGAGAGTTCCGACATGCAGGAAGCCTTCGTGAAGGGCAAAATTCAGGGCGCGATCCGTGTTGACACCGGTGCGCTGGCCAAGCAGGCCTTGACGGTCCTGCGCGGACTGGCCGCCAAGGACCCTGCATTCAAACTGCCCGAGAACGGCGTGATTGGCATAGTGCCGCTCGCAGAGACGACCCCCAAGCAGATGACTCCCCAGGAGAAAATGGATGCCCTACAAATACCTCGGGTACTTCAAGAAGCTCCCGCTGCCGCCCCTGCAAGACCCGCCTTCGAGTGAGGCTTGCGAAGAGGTCGTCTTTGACGCGGATGACCTGGAAAAATGGCCCGCCCAGAGATCGGAAGAGCGACGTGTAGGGAAAGAGTGTAGATCTCGGTGGTCGCCG
>CALDSM010000367.1 GCA_937923585.1 uncultured bacterium | reverse complement strand
CGACCACCGAGATCTACACTCTTTCCCTACACGACGCTCTTCCGATCTAGGCTGTCCATGATGTCCATGCGGTTCACGGAGTCTTTGCCTCGGCTCCTGCGCCATCCGCTCCGGCCGTTTCCAGTTGCGCTACCATCTGTTGCGCGACCTCGTTGCCGGGTTCAAGTTGAAGCGCCGTCTTCAGTTCCTGCAATGCCTTTTCGCGCTGGCCCAAATGGGCCAAAATCTTGGCGAGGTTAAGGCGTACGCTGATCTGACCGGGATCAGCTTCAAGCGCCCTGCCGTATTCCTGCATGGCCTCGTCCAATTTTCCCTGGGCCGCCAGCAGGTTCCCGAGGTTGTTGTGCGCATCCACAAGACCCGGGTCCAGTGCGGTTGCCGCGCGAAAATGGCTCACGGCCTCGTCGAAGCGGCGGGACTGCACCAGCAGGCCCCCCAGGTTGTTGTGCGCCTTTGGATGTGCCGGTTTCCACTGCAATGCCTGCCGGTACCACGATTCCGCCTCAATGGGACGGTTTAACGCCTCCATGACCACGCCCAGATTGTAAAGCGCCTCGGCGTCATCGGGATCGGTCATCAGCGCCAGTTTGAACTGTTCCGCCGCCTCCGCCGGCTTTCCCCGGTCCACGAGCGCGGCACCCATGTTGTCCCGCGCCACGGAATTCTCCCCGGCCACAGCCAGGTCATGGCCGAAGACCGTCAGGTCGTCTTTCCAGTGGGCCGTCTGACGAAAAGCCGTGATTCCGAGCGCCGCCACCGCAGTCACGGCAGCCACGGTTACGATTCTTGAGTGCGCCCGGCTGATGCCCCTCACCTCATCCAGGCTCCAGGCGGCCATCACAAAAACACCAATGAGGGGCATGTAGGTGTACCAGTCCGCATGCGAGAAAGTGCCGATTTGCACCAGTTGAATGACGGGCACGAGCGTCCCCAGATACCAAAGCCATCCCACAATGAGGTGGGGCCGGCGGCGGGATTGGCACAGGCACAACAGTGTGACGACCGCCAGTATCACCGCCGCGCCGGCCGCCTGCCATGCAGGACGCGTAAGGGGGTGCGGATAATATACGGCCAGGTCCCAGGGGCACACAATCTTCACCAGGTAGATTACATACACGACAAGCGCATTGGTGCATCTCGCGCCAAAGGGGATGCGCTGGCCGAATGCAAGGTTGTTGCCCTGCCACTGCATGAAAAGCGTGGTTGCGCAGAAAAGCGCCGTCAAGAGAAGGAGGGGTGTCTTCTCCATGGCCAGGCGGACCGTTCTGCGGGTCATGGCGCGAACCGGTACGGTGCGGTCTGTTCGCTCCAAGGGCCAGAAGTCCAGCAGCAGCAGCACGAACGGCAGCGTTACCACCACGGGTTTGGACATCAAACCCAGGAGGAACAAAACCGCCACAATCAGGTAACGGACCGCACCTGGTCTTCGCCGGTGCCATACATAGGCGCCTGCGGCGGCGGTCCAGAAAAGCATGCCAAGCAGGCCCTTGCGCTCGGCAATCCATGCCACCGTCTCAACATGCAGCGGGTGGACCGCAAACAGCGCCGCCACCAGCGCACTCGGCCATATCTTGCAGGTTATTCGCGCAAACACCATGAAGATCAGGATGGCATTGAGCGTGTGAAGGACGAGGTTGGTCAAATGGTGTCCCCAGGGCTGCAGCCCGAAGAGTTCGCAGTCGAGCATGTGACTCATCCAGGTGACGGGATGCACGTAGTTCGCCAGGGGCGTGATGAACGCCCAGTGCACATTCTTCCAGACGAGGCCGGCCTGGACATGGGGATTTTCAAAGACGTACAGGCCGTCGTCATAGGAAAGAAATCCATGCCGCAGCGTCTGGCCGTAGATTGCCGCGCAGCACGCCGCCAATCCCGCGCAGACCAGCAGGGTCATTAGAGTGGAGTGGATGGATTTCATGGCCAATAACATAAAACACAAGCTCCCTCCCCCGCAATGGGACTTCCACTTGCTGACAGAAAGGGGGCAGACCGGTCGCGGCATGCGGACCGTGCGGCGAGTCGGATCGACGCTATGGACGGGCTATTGTGGGCGGGGTACGGGAGGCGCTTCGATTTCGGCAATCATCTCCCGGGCGGGTTTGTTTGCCGGGTCCGTTTCGAGCACCTTGCGCAGGTGGGGGAGTGCCTGGTCGCGCTGACCCAACTGCATGAGGAGATTGGCCGTGTTGAGCCGGGCGTTAACGTAATCGGGTCTGATTTCGAGCGCCTTCTGATACTCGGCCAGGGCTTCCCTGCTGTTCCCCCGGGTTGCCAGAAGGCTTGCCAGATTGTTGTGCGCGTCGGCGAAGCGCGGGTCAATCTCCATCGCCCTGCGGTAGTGGGCCATTGCCTCATCAACCCTGCCGGACTTGGCCAGAATCTCCGCAAGATTGTTGTGGGCCTGCGGGAAGTCCGGTTTCCATCGCAGTGCCGTGCGGTAGTGCGCCTCCGCCTCTTCAATCCTGTTCAGACCCTTCAGCACCGCTCCCAGGTTGTACCAGGCGTGGGCGTCGTAGGGGTCGGTCTCAAGCGCCTTGCTGTAATAGGGGAGCGCCTGCTCAAATTTTCCCTGGTCCGCCAGCATTTCACCCAGTGCCATATGGACCTGTTTGTCTCTTGGATTGACTTTCAGAACCTTTTCATACGCGTCCAGTGCTTTGTCCAGACTGCCCCGCCCCACCCAATACTGTCCAAGACAGTATTGGGCGCGCACCGATTCAGGGTCAATGCGCAGCGCCTCTGCAAACTGCGCCTCCGCCTCGTCATATCTGTCCAGTTTGGCCAGTGCCCTGCCAAGATTCACATGCGCGGAGACATACTCAGGATTGACTGCCAGCGCCTCGCGGTACTTTTCCATGGCCTCCGCGGTCTTGCCCTCTTCAAACAGGAGCGCGCCGAGGTTGTCAATCGAGCGCACATAGCGGGGATCAAGACGCAGCGCTTGCTCGTATTGTTCGCGCCCCGCATCATACTTTCCCTGGGCGACCAGTGTTGCGCCCAGGTTGTTCCGGGCCACGGGATTGTCCGCGGTCACTGTCAGCGCGTGGCGGATCAACGTTTCGCTGTTCTTCCAGTACGAAGTCTGGCGCACGGCCACGAGTGTGTAACAGGCAACCGCCAGCACTGCGGCGCCCGTAACCGCCTTCGCAGAAACACGCCCCGACTGACGAAGCTCTTCCAGACTCCAGGCAACCATGATGAATATGCCGATGTGCGGGATGTAGGTGTACCGGTCCGCGTGGGAGAAGGCGCCTGCCTGCACGATTTCGATCACCGGAACCAGCGTGCCCAAATACCAGAACCAGCCGACGATGAGCCATGGCCGCCGCCGCATTTCACGCACACAGACAACCGTTATGACGATCAGCACAACGGCCGCCCCGGCGATCTGCCATGCCGGGCGGGTGATCGGATGGGGATAGTACAGCGCGAGCCCGAAGGGCCACGCGGTCTTGACGAGGTAGAGCACGTAGACCACCACCGCGTTCGCGCAGCGATCCGCCAGGGGCACCACGTTGGCAAAGCCCAGGTTCTTGCCGCGCATCTGCATGACCACCGTGATGGCGCACATTGCCGCAGTCAGCACAATCAGGGGAAGTTTATCGACGGTCAGCCGCGCCATTTTGCGCGCCATGGCGCCAAGGGCTGCGGTGCGATCCACCTGGCCCAGCGGCCAGTAGTCCAGGAGCAGCAGCACGCAGGGAAAAGTCACCACCATGGGCTTGGACAGGTATCCGGCCAGAAACAGGAGTGCCGTGGCAAGATAGC
>CALDSM010000366.1 GCA_937923585.1 uncultured bacterium | reverse complement strand
TCCAGGCGCAGGCGCTCGTCCGGGTGCAGGGGCGTGAGGTTGTCGAAGATGATCCGCTTGTAGGCCTCTTCGGGGCTCTCGCTGTTGACGGACTCCACCTTGAGCAGGGCGAAGTAGCGCTCGCCCTCCTTGGGCGGGCGCACGTGGCCCGTGATCGTGTCGCCGGTGCGCAGGCCGAACTTGCGGATCTGCGACGGGGACACGTAGATGTCGTCCGGTCCCGGCATGTACGAGTAGTCGGACGAGCGCAGGAAACCGAATCCGTCGGGCAGGATTTCGAGCGTGCCCTCGCCGAAGGCCGAACCGGCCTTCTCGATGCTGGCCTGCAGGATCATGAAGATCAGGTCCTGCTTCTTGAGCCCGCCGTATTCGTGCAGTTGCAGCTGCTCGGCGAGATCGTTCAGCTCCTGCATGGACATGCCCTTGAGCGCGCTGATGGCGACTTCCGGGCCGTCACCGCTCATCTCGGGCATCGGCTCGTTGGCCACGTCGAGCACCTGCGGCCTGCGCGGCCCTCCCTGGTTCATGGGACGGCGGCCCTTGGACGGGCCGCGCCCGCCCTGCTGGCGCTGGTTGGGGAAGGAGCGTTTCTTCGGCCCGCCGGGTTTGTAGCCGCCGGACGGCTTGTCCGAATGTCCGTTCTCTGGCATGAATGGTCCTTTCATTAAGGCTTCATATCGCTGACATGCAAATGCTGTCGCCGATCCCGCAACACAGCGGGAAAATATCCTGAAATTGGGGGAGGTTTGCTGGGAGGTTGCCGCATGGCGCCGGTTTGGCACTTACCCGGTCCCTGCCATGACTGCAACACCATGCCACACCCGCCAGGGGGATGTCAATTTCATTTCTAGTGTATTTCGGCCCAGTTCCGGCCGATGCCCGCATCCACGCGCAGCGGCACGTCAATCGCCACCGCCTGCCCCATCACCTTCACCATCAACGCGGCCACCTCCTTTGCCGATTGCTCCGGCGCCTCCACCACCAGTTCGTCGTGCACCTGCAGGAGCATGCGCGCCCCGGTGCCCTGCAGCGCCGCGTCCAGCCGCACCATGGCGATCTTGATCACGTCGGCGGCGGTGCCCTGCACGGGCGTGTTCAGCGCCATGCGCTCCGCGCCCTTGCGCGCCACGGGATCGGCCCCGTTCAGTTCGGGCAGGTAGCGCCGGCGGTTGAGCATGGTCGTCGTGTAGCCGTCGGCCTTCGCCTTGGCCACCACCTCGTCGAGCCACTGCCGCACGCGCGGATACTGCTTGAAATAGGCGTCTATGAACCGGCCCGCCTCGCTGCGGCTGATGCCGAGGTTTCGGGCCAGCCCGAAATCGCTGATGCCGTACACCACGCCGAAGTTCACTGCCTTGGCCTGTCGACGCATCTCCGGTGTCACCGCGTCGGGCGTGACGCCGAACACGCGCGCCGCCGTGTCCCGGTGAATGTCCGCATCACTTTCAAATGCCTGGAGCATGGCCGTGTCCCCGGACAGATGCGCCAGAATGCGCAGCTCAATCTGCGAATAGTCCGCCGATATGAGCGCCATGTCCGGGACGCCGGGCACGAAGGCCTCGCGGATGCGCCTGCCGTACTCGGTGCGCACGGGGATGTTCTGCAAATTGGGACTGCTGCTCGACAGACGTCCCGTTGCCGCCACCGCCTGGTTGAACGACGTGTGTATCCGGCCGGTGCGCGGATGCACGAGACCGGGAAGCGCATCCACGTAGGTGCCCCGGAGTTTCTCCAGGGACCGGTATTCAAGTATCAGTTTGGGCAGGGGATGCTCGGCCGCAAGCTCCTCCAGCACATCCACGTCCGTGGACTGTCCGGTCTTGGTCTTGCGCACCGTCCTCAATCCCAGCCGCTCGAACAGGATTTCCTGCAACTGCTTCGGGGAATTGATATTGAACGGGCCGCCCGCCTCCGCGTGAATCAGGCCCTCAAGTTCCGCCAGTCTCGCACCCATCTCCCTGCGCAGACGGTCCAGCGGCTTCGTGTCCAGCGCGATGCCCGTCTCTTCCATCCGCGCGAGCACGCCGATGAGCGGCAGTTCCACCTCCTGGAACAGATCGCACAACCCGCGCTCCCGCAACATCGGCTCCAGCACCGCCGCGAGCCGCCACGCCATGTCCGCGTCTTCCGTCGCGTATTCGCACGCGCGATCCACGGGAACCTGGTCGAAGGTGACGCTCTTGGATCCCTTTCCGATCACATCGGATATGGGAATGGTTTTGCGCCGGAGGTAGTGAAGACTGACTTCGTCTAGATTGTGCCTCAAGCGGCCCGGATCTGTCAAGTAGCTCGCAACCATGGTGTCCATGGCCACGCCCCGTACCTCGACGCCCGCATTGTGGAAGACAATCAGGTCATATTTGATGTTGTGACCGATCTTGCCGACGGACGCGTCTTCCAGCAGCGGACGCAGCAGTTCGAGCGCGCGCGCCTTGGGAATCTGGTTTATCAGCTCCACGCCCAGCAGGTCATCCGGGTCGGTGCGCAGCGCCAGCGCGTCGGGCGCGTGGCCCACGGGAATGTAGTAGCCTCTGGCCTCATTGCAGGAAAGCGATATGCCCACCAGCTCTGCGAACATGGGCTCGGTGGACGTGGTTTCGGTGTCCACGGAGAAGCGCCCCGCCGCGCGCATTTCCCTGACGACCTCGTGCAGTTGCACCTCCTCCGTCACGAGCGTGTAGTCGAGCACTTCCTTCTTCTCGGCCACGCCGGTCTCGTCAATGAGCGAATGGAAGCCCAGCCTGGCAAACGCCTCGCGCACACACTCGGGATTCCAGGGGTTGCGGCGGCAGCCGTCGGGATCAACGTCCAGCGGGACATCCGTCTTGATGATGACCAGTTCACGGCTGGCGAAGGCCTGGTCTCGGCCCTCTTCAATGTTCTCGCGCTGCTTGCCCTTCAGCTCGGCCACATGGTCATACAGCGCTTCGAGCGTTCCGTACTGCGCCATGAGTTTTTTCGCGGTCACCTCGCCGATGCCGCGCACCCCCGGCACGTTGTCCGCCGCGTCGCCGATGAGCGCGAGCGCGTCCGGCACATGCTCGGGACCGACGCCGAAGCGTTCCACCACCTCGTCAGGGCCGTACCAGACGCCTGCCTCGCCCTTGCCCGGATCAAACATGCGCACACGGCCGCCGATCAGTTGCATGAGGTCCTTGTCGCCGCTGACAATGACCGCCTCCATGCCCTGTGCCGCGGCTTTCAGCGCGAGTGTGCCGATCACGTCGTCGGCCTCCACGCCGGGCACGGACAGCATCGGCAGGTTCAGCGCCTTCACCAGTTCGTGCATGCGCGGAAACTGTTCCCTCAGTTCGGGGGGCGTTTCCTTTCGGTTGGCCTTGTATTCGGCGAACATCTCGTCGCGGAAGGTCGGGCCGGGCGCGTCAAACACGACGGCGATGTGCGAGGGCGAATGCTCGCGCATCAGTTTGAGCAGGATGCGGGTGAACCCGTAGAGCGCGTTGGTCGGCCGTCCTTCGGGATCGGTGAGGGTGGTCTTGATGGCGTGAAAGGCGCGGAAGGCGAAGGCCATCGCGTCCACGAGGTAAATGCGCTCACTCATGGGTCATGTCTCCAGACCAGCCGGCGGGACGCCGGCGCTCCCAGTAGTACCCTCCAGCAAAGCGATGATCTTTTCGGCGGCCCGGTTCGAGGCGCCCGCACCGCCCAGTCCCTCGCGCACGGCACCCAGATCGTCCAGCATGCGCTGACGCGCGGGCGTGTCGTCAATCAGCTCCAGCGCCGTCGGCAGCACGTTGTCGCGCGTGGCGGCGTGCTGGATAAACTCCGGCACAACGCCGTGTTTGGCGAGAATGTTCACAATGCCGATGTGCTCAATGTTCACGACCATGCGGGCGATCCAATAGGTCATCAGACTGGTTTTGTACAAAATGGCCATGGGCACGCCGAACAGCGCCGTTTCCAGCGTCGCCGTGCCCGAGGCGACCAGGCAGAAGCGCGCCTGCGACAGCACGTCGTACATGCCGCCCACGCGCAGTTCCGCGGGGAAACCGCCGGCGAGGCCGCGCACCTGTTCCGCGCGGGCCTCATTGACGCAGGGCACCACGAACCGCGCCCCGGGATGGCGCTCCCGGATGCCTGCGGCGATCTCAAACATCACCGGCGCAATGCGCCGCAGTTCCTGTTCGCGGCTGCCCGGAAGCAGTCCTATCACCATTTCGTTGTCTGCCGCATCCGTCCGGGCAAAGCGCGCGATGTGGTCGAGCAGCGGGTGGCCCACGTAGGCGCAGGGCACGCCGACACGCCGGTAGAGTTCCTCTTCAAAGGGGAAGATGACCAGCATGAGGTCAACCACCCGCGCGATGGTGTGGATGCGCCGCTTCTTCCAGGCCCAGACCTGGGGGCTTACGTAGTAAACAACGGGAATGCCGATTTTCTTCGCCTCGGCTGCGAGGCGCAGGTTGAAACCCGGGTAGTCAATCAGCACCAACGCGTCGGGCCTCGTGTCGCGCAAATGCGCGACGGTTTCGTAGAACAGTTGGCGAATGGGGCGCAGGCGGCGCACCACTTCGGCGAAGCCCATGATGGCCTCGCCTGCGAGGTCATGGCGGAGGTGCATGCCCGCTTCGGCCATCAACCCGCCGCCAAGGCCGTCGAAAGACCATTCGGGCCGAGCCGTGCGCAGCGCGCGGATCAGATTGGATCCGTGGATGTCGCCGGAGGACTCCCCGGCCACAAAGAAGAGGCGTTTCACGCGTTGTCCCTGATCTGCACCGTGATTTGCTCCGCCAGGGCAAGTGCGCGCATGCCGTCCTCGCCGGAGACAACCGGCACGGTGTCCGCGCGCACCGCGCGGGCAAACGCGGCCAGTTCGAGTTTCAGCGGTTCGTCCTTCTCAACGGGCAGCGGCTCCACGCGGATGCGCTCCATCGGGTTCACACCCGGCGGCACCGGGCCCGGTTCCTTGCGGTAGACCAGCACCTCCTGCGCGCTGTAGTCGGTGGACACATAGGCGTTGTCCTCGAAGATGCGTATCTTGCGCATGCGCTCCATCGAGACGCGGCTGCTGGTGAGGTTGGCCACGCAGCCCGTGTCGAAGCGCAGGCGCACATTGGCGATGTCCTCGCTTGCGGAGAACACGGGAACGCCCACCGCGTCCACGGACACCACATTGCCCTGCACCAGGCTGAGCACGATGTCCAGGTCATGAATCATCAGGTCGAGCACCACGCTCACGTCGGTGCCCCGGATCGGGTAGGGGCTGAGGCGGTGGCACTCGATGAAGCGCGGCGCGCCGATGGCGCCGGACAGCGCCAGCACGGCGCCGTTGAACCGCTCAATGTGGCCCACCTGCACCTTCACGCCCTTTGCGCGGGCCGCGGATACAATCGCCCCGGCCTCCTCCAGCGTGGCGGCGATGGGCTTCTCCACCAGCACATGAACGCCCGCGTCAATGAACGCCAGCGCCGTTTCCGTGTGAGTGGTGGTGGGGGTGACCACGTCCGCGAGGTCCAGCCCCTGCGCGATGAGTTCGCCCACCGTGGCGAACGCGGGCACGCCGAAATCGGCGGCGGCCTTCTCACGCCGCGCGGGATCGGGGTCGGTCACACCCGCCAGTTCCACGCCGTCCATGGCGGCGTAGAGCCGCGCGTGATGATAGCCCAGATGGCCGACACCGGCCACGCCTGCGCGCAGTGCGCTCATGCGGAAAACCTCCTCGTGAAATATGGGGACTGACGCAAGTGGAGCGCCCTTTGGGCGCGCAGATGGGTCTGCCCCTGCATTTCTATTATCTTGCTCTTGCTCCTGCTCTTAATCTTGCCCGACATCAATGTGAGTAATGAAAACCGTGCAAGTTCCTTTGAGGGAAGGACTGGAACGTATTATTTCAGCAGTCTCTAAACGGGAGCAAGAGCAAGATTAAGAGCAGGAGCAAGAAAGAAACTCTGCGCCATTGGTTAGGTGCAGTCTTGTTCTAATCAGCGGGATATGCCCCGGCGGGATTCACGGATGATGCCCAGGATCGTGTCTTTCTCCCGGCAGTCCTCGACCGTGCTTTCAATCTCCGCCACCGCCTGGCTCATGTTGAGGCCTGACCGGTAGACCAGTCTGAACATGCGGCGGATGCGGGCAATGGCCTCCTTCGAGAAGCCGTTGCGCGTCAGGCCCACCACGTTGGGCCCGTAGCACCGCGCCGGGTGGCCCTCCATGATCATGTACGGCAGCACGTCCATGTTGATGCGCGACATGCCGCCCAGAAACGCCATCGTGCCGACGACGCAGAATTGGTGAATACCCACAATGCCGCCCAGCGTGGCGCCGTCATGCACCGTCACATGGCCCGCCAGGGCCGAACTGTTCGCCATGATCACGCGGTCACCCACAAAGCAGTCATGGGCGACGTGCGCGCAGGCCATGATCAGGCAGTTGCTGCCGACCATGGTGCCCCTGTGCTCCTCGCTGTCGGGGTAGACCGTGCTGGAACTGATGGTCACCATCTCGCGGAACACGTTGTTGTCGCCGATGACGGTTTTTCCCAGCGCGCCCTTGACGTGCTTCAGATCCTGCGGCGGCACGCCAATCTGCGCCGCGCTGTAGGTGCGGTTGTTGCAACCCATCACCGTGCCGCCTGCGATGACGCAGTGCGGGCCGATGACCGACCCCGCGCCGATGGTCACCTGATCCTCAATGATGGTGTACGCCTGCACCTCGACATCGTCGGCAAGCACGGCACCCGGATGCACAATGGCGGTGGGATGTATGTTCATCAATAATGCCCTGACCTTGACCGGGAGCATGCTCTCCCAGGGAAGTACCCAGATTAATGCCGCCAGGTTCAATCATCCGGCGGCTGTTTCGCCCGCAAGAGAATACCAGAATTCGACCTAAAGCGCATAATTGTCCACCCCCTGCCCATTGATTTCCGTCCCGTCAACGCCATCATTACAACCACTGTGGGGTTGTCCGCCAGGCCCATTTCCGACAAGTGTTCTCCCTCCAGATGTAGTGCGACGGCCT
>CALDSM010000365.1 GCA_937923585.1 uncultured bacterium | reverse complement strand
CACTGTACGTGCCGCCACACTCCACCGTTACCGTGGAAGATCCGGTCAGTGTGATTACCGGCGCGGCCGTGTCGGACACCGTCACGACGCGTGTCGCCTCGTCCGCGACGTTCACACCGTCGGTCGCGTTGTACGTCAGCGTGTAGATGCCCACCACGCCCGTGTTCACAGACCCGCCCGCCGTCACCACCACACTGCCCGCGCAACTGTCGCCGGCCGTCGCGCCTGCATCGGTGTATATGCTGCCGCACTGGACCGACAACGGGCCGGATCCCGACAGCGTGATGACCGGCTTGACCGTGTCCACCACGTGGACGACGCGCGTGACCTCGATGGCACTGTTGCCGTTGCCGTCGTGTACGTTGTAGCGCACGGTGTACGCGCCGGGCGCCGCCGTGTTCACGGGATTGGCCACCGCAATGCTGGCGGTCAGATTGCCCGCCAGATTGTCGCTGGCCGTCGCGCCCGCATCCGCGTAAGAGGCGCCGCATTCCACTGTTGACGGATCGGCTCCAAGCAGCGCGATGACCGGGGCGGTCGTGTCCAGCGTGATGCTGTCGCTGATCACGGCGGCGGACACGTTGCCCGCCGCATCCTTGTACTGCGCATAGACGGTCTTCTCCCCGTCTCCGGCGGACAGCGTCCACGCCCTGGTTCCCGCCGCGGTTTCCCAGCCGCTCCAGGCGGCATTGTCGTTGCTGAACTGCATCTGCGCTGCGCCCGATCCGGCGCCGTCGCTGTAACTGAGCGTGAGCGTCACGGAGTCACTGCCCGTATGGGCCGCGCCGCCGTTGATGACCAACGTCCCCGTCGGGGGCGTGGTGTCCGCCGCCGCGACATTGAACGTGTTGCTGTCGCCTTTGTGGCCGCTGCCGTCGTCCGCGCGAAGCAGCATTCCCGCCACGCCGTCCGGCACGGTAATGCTGCCGGTCCACACCCCGTTGACGAAGCTGCCGGAAACGGCGGGGGTGATGGAGACAGGCGTGTCCGGCGCCCCGAACTTGATGTTGGGCACGGAAGTGCTCCGGGTGCCCGACGGCGACGCGCCCGACCAGGTCAGCGGATCGCCGGCGCCGCTGTCCGTCTGGTACCAGACCGTCCGGTATCCGCCCGGCGTCGAATAGCGGCACGTGCCGTTGCTGGTGTAGGAGGTGTTGTTGAAACTGAAGTCAACCATGAGGTTGTTCACACCGTCGTAGCTGAACGGTGTTGTGAAGTTGAACTGCACCCACCCCGTCGCAGACACCGTTTCACTGGCCTGGTACACCGTGGTCCACCCGGACCCCTCCCAACTCGCCGAGGCAAACGCGCCCAGCGCCGTGTGCTTCATGCGGATGGTCCACCCGTTCAGGATCTGCCCGGGCACCGCGCCCACATACAGGGAGAGGGAACTGATGGGTCGCGCGCCGCCAATCTCGCCGGCCAGATAGATGACCTGGGTCCTCTCGTCGTGGTAGTACGCGCCCATCGGGAAATTCGCCGTGCCCGTTCCCGCGCCTATCGTGACGGGCGCAGGACCGGGAACCAGCCCGCTGAGGTTCGCCGTGCCGCCGAAATCGGTAACGGTAGAGCCCCCGCCATCCACCGCCGTGACGGTGACGCTGAAGGGCGCGCCCGCGGTCTGCGGTGAGGACACGGGCGCCCAGGTGAACCCATGCACGTCGAACAGGGTGTCCACCGCCGCGGCCAGATTGATCCGCGGCTTCGTGACGGCCACCTTGCCGTCCGTCACCCCCACCCCGGTGGAGGCCAGCGCGCTGCGCACCTCGGCCACGGTGAGCCACCGGCCCATCACGGCCTTGGCCGCCGACTGCAGGCAGGCCACCGCGCCGGCCGCATAGGGGCACGCCGCCGATGTGCCCCCGAAGGAGGCGTCGTAGTCACCGCTGCTGTAGCCCGTTGACCCGACGATGTCCAGCGTGTAGCACGAGTTCGACGGTGCAAACAGCGTCAGAAACGGGGCCGAGTTTGAGTAGGAAGTCACCTTGTCCGCGGCCGTCGCATCGGTGGAGTAGTATCCCGTGCCGCATCCGCTGTCCGCCGTCTTGGCCGCGCAGGATGCGGAATTCACGCAGGGGTAGTAGGTGCCGAAATTCGCGTCGTACACCGCGCCCACCGAGATCACGCTGGATACGCAGGCCGGCCACCCCATGGAGTCGCAGTATCCGTCGTTGCCCGCGGAGGCCAGAACCGTGATCCCGGCCGCCACCGCGTTGTTGGCGGCGGTCGTCATGGACGGCGACGCCGCGTCGCCCGAGGCTGTGCTGTAGTAGCGCCCCCCGCCAAAACTGGTGCTGATCACCATGATCGGATACGACGGATTGTCATTCTGGTGCGTCACGCACCAGTCCCAGGAGGAAACCATGGCGGCGTTGGTCGCGGACCCCGAAGAGCCCGCCGTCATCTTCAGCGCGTACAGTTTGGCGTTATAAGCCACGCCGCCGATGTAGGAGCCCACCGTGCCCAGGTCGCCCGCCGCAATCCCCGCGCAGCAGGTCCCGTGGGCCTCGCTGTCGGGCATGGGATTGGCGTCGTTGTCACCGTAGTCGTAGCCCCCAAGAACCTTGCTGTTGGGAAAACCGCCGCCGCCAAGCCGCGGATGGGTGTAGTCAATGCCCGTGTCGCATATGGCAACGGACAGCCCGCTGCCGTTGTGCGTCGTGCGGACCGCCGTGGCGTTCATCAGGGGAATGCCCTGGGCCAGATGGGGCTCCAGCATCCGGATGGGCTCCACGAATTTCACGGCGGGATCGGCCAGCAGTTTCTTAAGGCCCTCCTCGCTAACCGTGCCGGTGAAGCCGGCGAAGTTGTCGAAGCGGTTGCGCTCCCTGAAGTCGCCCGCGGAAAGGCGGCCCAGCACCTCCCCGGCGGCGGCGCGGTTGCGCGCGCGCAGTTCACCGCGCTGCGCCGCCGCGCTCATGCCTGCGGCCTGCGCAACGGGGTCCGACTGCGCGAGCGTCACGATGACCTCCGTGACACCCTTGCCCTTCACCGCTGAAAGTACTTCGCCGGCCAATGCGGCCCGGTCAAAGGCGGTGCCCGACAGCGTGGCCTGCGCCGGGCTCTGCGGCCTGGCAGACAAGTCTTCCCCCAATGCAGACACCCCCGCGCAAAGGGTTAATGCCCAAGCAAGAGCATATGGAACCCACTTCTTCATACTCTCCATCCCTTTCGTTTGCCGCAAAGGCCCATGACCGAACACGGAGACACCTTCCACCAGTTGAAAAGCCGCCCCGACAAAATGCCCGTCATTCCATTAATTGCTCACCCATCCAAACTCCACGAACCGTCCGGAATCCTCTCCGCATCCGCGCAAAAGTCCCCTCACAATTTCAGTATAGATAGTACCACAATTTTCCGGTCAGGGCATTACGCAAAAGTAAATAACGTTAAATATGCTAAAACAGCCGGAACGGGTGCATGAAATATACCCCCTCCCCACGAACCAACGTGGGCATGGCCGCCATGGTCAAAAGAAAGGCAATAATTGCTAATTTTTGACAGGAATGGTATTCTTTTCTCGAGAAGGGATGGGCTTGGTTAGAAGGATGGGCACGCGATGAACATTAATCTTGGGACCCAATGGGAAGAGTTCATTTCCACAAACGTGCATAGCGGCCGTTACATGTCCGCAAGCGAGGTGGTGAGGGATGGGCTTCGGCTGTTGCAGGCACAGGAACAGCTTCGACAAATCCGCCTTGAACAACTCCGCAAAGAAATCGGCCACGGTGTCGAACAGCTTGAGCGGGGGGACTGTCTTGAACTTGACGCGGTTGGCCTGAAAGGGCATTTTGCAGACGTGAAGGCACGGGGGCGGAAACGGCTTGCCAAAGACAAGGGTGCGGCCAAGTCATGATGTGCCGTCTCTCCGCCGCCGCCCTCGCCGATCTGGAGGACTGTTGGCTTTACATCGCCCAAGACAGTGTGCAGGCCGCCGACCGGTTGCTGGACACCATTGAAGAGAAACTGGTCATGCTCGCGAAGTACCCGCACTCGGGACGCCATTGCCACGAACTCGGCCCCAATCTTCACCGATCCCCCGTCGGTTCCTGCGTCATCTTTTACCGCATCCAGGCAAAGCACATTGAGGTCGTGCGCGTTCTGCACGGCGCGCGCGATATCGAGGCAATCTTCACGCCATCCGATGAGTAGGGAACTTGCGCTCACGGCGGGGCTGCAGGGGAACAAAAGCGGCGGCATGGCCACCGCAGTCAAAAATATGGCGTCGTCTTCGCGTCAAGGCCGAAACGTTACTGGCCGCCAATCTCCCGCGCCATCGCGGCCACGGCCAGCACCCGCTCGTCGGGTGTCTCGTGGTCAATATCGGCCATGACCACGTCGCAGGGGCCCAGTTCGGCGTGAATGCGGCGCAGATCCGCGTGGATTTCTTCCAAAGTCTTGTTGGCAAGGTCCATCGGCGTGTACATGAGCGCGCGGCGCGCGTTCGGGCACAGTTCCCGCGCGCGGTTCAGGTCCGAACTCAGCCCCATATCCACGTAGGCGAGATTGGGCACCGCCGCGTAGTCTTCAATGTAGGGGTCCACGTTCCAGGCGCAGTTGTGTATGCCGATGATCTCAAACGCTTCGGCAATCCGAAGGTCGCAGGGGAGCAGGTGCTCGCGGTAGGCGTCGGGCGAAACCATGTTGACGAAGCAGTTGCTCACCGTCGCATGGCGGACGGTCACGCCGCTCTGCCGCTGCCGCTCATAAACGAGCTTCATGCCCGCGATCATCGTCTCCGTGACCACGTCAAACAGACGCCGCGCCAATTCAGGGTTGACCATCAGGTCCGTCAGTATTTCCGGGCCGCGGATGCGCTGGGCGTTGTTCAGCACGCCCTGCCAGTTGAGATACCCCTCAATCCTCCCGTACTCACGCGCGATGGTTTCCATCTGTTCCAGCAACTGCGCAAACACGGGCGTGTCGGGCAGTGAGGGCGGTTCCAGTTCGGCTGTCTGCGCCTCGGTCAGGTGTTGCGGCAGGGCTGCCGGCCAGTTGTCGGCGTAATATTCCGCCGGCATGCCGAACGCCTGCGCGAAGAGCAGCGCGCCGTGTACGCCGTCCAGATTGGCGGGGGTGTCTTCCGGCGCGTCGCCGCCCAGACCCAACCCCGGAAAGCGCCGGTTGAGTTCCTGCTTCATCGCCACGACGGTTTCGCGGCGGTATTGCGGGTCCAAGTGCCAGCGTTCCGAAAAGTCTATGCCCAGACGCGCGCGGTACCAGCGCGGCGTGAACCCAAACTCGATGCGCAGCGGCGGTTCCGTCCCGTCGCAGGGCCTGCGCGTGGCGGGCGCGCCGGGTGCAATGTAACTGCGCAGTTGGTTCACGTGGTCCCGGTTCATTGTCCGCATCCTCCGGTCGAATTACTCAACAACGCCGACGGCTTCTGTCTCTGTTGTGTCATGAGCATACACGAAGCGCTTGTATTTGAGTGCGACGGCCATGCCACGCCAGAGGCGGGCAAGCCAGCCGCTTTGGCTGGGAATCCCTGGGCACGCCAATCTCCCGATTGGCCTTCATGTCCCAACGCTGCCAATCAGGAGATTGGCGTGCCCAGAAAAGACGGCGGCTTGCCACGCCTCTGGCGTGGCATGGCCACCGCACTCAACATAATTGCAGAAAGCAACCCTATTTGATCTTCATCCGAATCGCGTCGAAATCCCGGTTTGAGGGCATCACGAACAGGCATTTGCCGCCCTGCACGCTCTGGGATTACTTCGGCCACGGGTACGTGTCCGCCTTGACCGCCGCATAGTTGGCCTCCAGCGCCGGGCCAAGCAGAAGCAACGCGGCGATGTGCCGCGCCATGTTCATCACCTCGCGCGCCTCGTCCACGCTCAACTGCCGTTCCGGCACGGCAGATTCACGTTGTTCGACTTTCGTCAGTCTGTGCCGAGATACTCCGGCGGAAACAAATACGCCAAGAACCGGCGCGCCTCTTCTATTTGAGCCGGTGACAACGCTTTCTCAAAACCTTCACGGGACCGGGCTGCTTCTTCATGGCCTTGGGCCGCCGCCAGACTGAACCACACAAAGGCATGCACAATATTCATCCCCACACCGTCACCAACAGTGCAGCAGACCCCGAGGTTGTATTGCGCCTCGGCGTGGCCCTGCATTGCCGCCCGCTTGAACCAATACGCCGCCAGCGGCAAGTCCTGGTCGATGCCAAGGCTATGGTAATAGCAGGTTCCCAGCATGTACTGCGCATTCACGTTGCCCTGTTGGGCGGATCTCTTAAACCATGCCGCAGCCTGTTCCATGTTCTCCGGCAAACCATAGCCGTTGTAGTAGCAAGTTCCAAGGCAGTTCTGCGCATCGGCATGGCCCTGATCCGCCGCCTTCCGGAACCATTCCGTTGCCTGTGCCACATTCTTGGCGACAGCCTCACCGCTGTAGTAACCGCGCGCGAGGGTGTACTGCGCTTCCGCATAGCCGCCGTCCGCGGCTTTTTGAAGCCATCCCGTCGCATTTGCCAAGTCTTTCGGCACTCCCACACCATCGTGGTAGCAGGACGCGAGTTCGTACTGTGCCGCTGCATTTCCCTGCGCCGCCGCCTCATGGTACCACTTGGCTGCCTGGGCCAAGTCCTGAGACACCCCCTCACCCCTTTCGTGGCAGAGCCCGAGCATATACTGCCCCTTGGCGTCGCCCTGTTCCGCAGCTTTATGCCACCACCGCGCCGCTTGCATCACATCCTTGGGCACCAGTTTGCCCGCGGCGTAGCAAGCGCCGAGAGCAGACTGCGCCTCTGCATATCCCTGTTCTGCCGACTTCATGAACCACGCCAACGCCTGCTTGCCGTTCTTGCGCACGCCAGCGCCGTGTAAGTGGCAATATCCGAGCCCATATTGCGCCTGCGCATCCCCCTGCTCCGCAGCCATTCTGACCCACGCCACCGACGCTTCCATGTTCTGTGGCACACCGTCACCCAGCGCAAAGCAGGCCCCCAATTCCCTTTGCGACTCGGCATCTCCGCCTTCCGCTTTGGCGCGCAGAGCGTCAATGTCCATCGCAGTTCTTCCCTTTCAGGTCCGGAGATCCCGGCCACGGATAGGTGTCCGCCTTCACCGCGGCATAGTTGGCGTCCAGCGCCGGACCGAGCAGCAACAGCGCGGCAATGCGCCGCGCCATGTTCATCACCTCGCGCGCCTCGTCAATGCTCAACGACCGCCCCAGCACGGCGAACTCGCGGTAACTCAGCCACTTCTTGATCACCTGATACCCGTCCAGCGTGTACTCCCACACCTGCTTGGGCACGTTCCGCCAGAACACGAGGTCGTTGAGCCAAACATCGCAGGTCGTTTCCCCGAGACAGTCGAATGCCTGCTGCGCGGTCAAACCCCGCGCCGCCGCGCCCGCCTCGATGGCCGCGCGCTCGTCGAGCGTGTAGGTCCGCTCCGTCAGACGGCCCGGTCCCGGCATGGTCGCCTCTCCCTGCCCGCCCCGTCCCCAGCGGGCGCGCACCTCCAATTCCCCAGCGGACGGATTGACCGCGCCACCGCCCACCCGCGACACGAGCGCAAGCGCTTTCATTTCCGCGCGCAGCGTACCCGAGGTCACTTTCGCAACAGGCTTTTCCGTGTCCATCAGCGCGGCGATCTCCCGGCCAAGTGCAGCAGAAGCTTCCAACGCCTGCTTCGTCGCTGGCAAGGGAATGCGAGGCCAGTCTTGCCTCAGGGCCGATGTGTTTTCTTGTGCGTAGCTGGGCGTGTGGGTGATGGCGAGAATATGCATGAATATCGTCAAGGAAGAGTTCGCATGCACCTTGCTGAGAAATTCACGGCACGTTGCAGAAATGTTTTCGGTCGCCTGTTGCTCATCAGGAGAACATGCAAACAGGGTTCCATCCATCTTGTCCGGTGCGAGGTAAACGGGGAAGAGATTCGCACCTCGCTCTATGAGGTGCAATGAGGAGAGGTGGCCGGTCATGGATGGCGGATCGTATTCTTTTCTATTCTGCTGGCATCCGCAGATCCAAAAGTTCTCCATTCTCGTGTGCGGCCAGCATTCGCTTCGCTTTTCGTCGAGCAGTTTCGTTTCGGGTTCCCAGTAGAGCCAGCGTACGTCGAAAGGTCGATAGGCAAATCGGACAAGATTCTCCGGAATGATGCCCCGCGCTTGAAGATAGGCGCGTACCTTTTCTGCATCAAAGCGCTGCGTGCTCTCCATGGAGCAGGGGCAAAGCTGTTGCATCAACCCGCCGGGAGTGTTCTTGTCGAAATAGCGGGCCATGCGCTCTTCCAGCCGATTCCGGTCGATATCGACAAGCAGGGGATCGCGGCTCGTCTTCACGCCGGGAAACGACACCGGAAACAAGTCGGGCAGTTTGGGCCACTCCAGATACCCGGTGGCGGTCTGCGCAGGCGTGAAGGGCACTCCGAGCGGCAACGCGGGGTCCAGCGCCGCGTAGACCGGGCCTTGCCCCGCATCGACGGAACCGAGCAGTTCCTGGCATTTGTTCTTGCCCCAGAAGTGGCGAAACCGCACCTCGGCCTTTGTGCCGTGGCTCTTCTTGCGGAGCAACAACGCAATGGCGGTGCCCACCTGGATGCCCACGGCGTGGGACTTGGTGGAAAAGACGCTGGGGTCGGGGTCGCCTTCCGGGGTCATCTTGCCGGTCTTGTACTTGTCACCGTTGAGGCAGTCAATGGCAATTCGGTCAAAGACTTCCAGGTACTTCTCGCGCATGCCCGTGTGTGAAAGACCGTCCAGCCACGAGTAATTGGAGATGAAACAGACGATGCCCTCCTTGGTGTCCTCAATGATCTTGCGCTCGGCCATGCGGAAAAAGCGGATGTACAGTTCGTTCAGTCCCTGCCCCTGCGGTTTGGGGGCCTGCTTGGTGGTACGGTAGGCCGCGCTCAGGTCGCGCTCTTCGCCCATAGCGATGCCGGCATAGCCGTTGTAGGGGGGATTGCCGAGGATGACGAGGATCTTCTTGTTGCGCTTGACCTCGTCGGCAAGATCATGCTCCTGCTGCATTTCAGGAAAGGAGAGAAACGTCTTGGGATCGTTGAGCGGGTCCCAGCCGGTGAGCGCATTGGTCAGGTAGACAGCAACGCGCTCATCGGTCCCGGCGTGGTGCGACAGGGGCGCGCCGAGCCGCTGCAGGAGCAGGCTCAATTGCAGATGGGCCACGACAAAGGGCGCGGGCATGATCTCAAACCCAAATACCCGGCTCTTGGCGGTCTCTTTCAGGTCCTGGGCCACCAGCGCGTCGCCGCCATTTTCGCGGAGCGTTTCCGCGATGACGCGGAGCACCTCGACCAGATAGGTGCCCGTGCCGCAGCACGGGTCGAGAATGTACACGTCGGGATCAGCCAGACCGTCGGGACGGCCCAGTTCATCGCGCAGCACGGCGTCCACGCGGGCCACCATGTACTCGACAATCTCGGGGGGCGTGTACCAGACACCGAGTTCCTTGCGCAGTTCCGGATCGAAGCTTTGCAGGAAGGGCTCATAGAAGTACTGCACCGCATGAATCTCGTCGAACTTCTTGAAGAAAGCGTCGCGGTCCACGCGGTTGAGCACGGCAGCGGCCCAGTCCAGCGGTTCGACCAGTCCGAGCGGCTGTAGGTGTGCGGGATCGGCGACCTGGTGAAAGAGGGCGCGGATCATGGGGACGCGGAGCGTCCATGCGGCCTGTTTCCAGTCAAAGGTTCCCGCCGTGTTCTCTTTGCACCACAGCACCCACGCCGAGAATACGCCGTAGAACAGCGTCTGCACGAGGGTGGAACGGAAGAAATGCTCGCCCTTGTCGCCGTCGAAGGAAAGCCCCAGGGTCTGTTCGAGCGCGTCGCGCAGCGGCTGGAGTGCATCCAGTTCAGAATGCTCCATGCGGAGCTTGGCGTCGCGGGCATAGGAGGCCAGGAACCATGCGACGGCCTCGGGCGTGGCGAGCGGCGCGGCATGGAGCATGACGCGCATGAGGTATTCGGCGAGCTGCCCGCCGTGCGCTTCGGCTGCCTTCTTTGGGTGGGCCATAAGCGCCCAGAAGGACGGCTCATCCTTGGCCACCGTGCAGCTTTCCAGGAGGACGGGCCGTCCCTGCGCATCGCGGCCCACCAGTACGAACTGGCGGCAGTTGGTGACGAGCACCTGCCGGTAGAGATCCAAATACTCGGTTACCTGCTGGCTTTTGGCAACCTTAAAGGCGTCGTCCTTGGGTGCCTTGACCTCGATGGCACCGCGTTCGGGCAGTTGGCCCGGCGCCATCTGGTCCATGCCGGATTTGGGTATCTGGCTGGCGGAGAAAAGGCCGCCGTCCGGGATGCCCGCGCCTTTGTTGGTCAAATGAATGATGCAGTGGACCTTGGGCTTGAGTGATGCACCGACGGCGTTGAGCAGTGTGGACAGCGCGGGGTAGTAGGAGGTCTCGGCGACCCCCGCCCCGGACCCGTGAATCTGGTGCAAATCACGAAAGTACTGCTCGACCGGATTGCCCTTGTGCATGTTTATCCCCAAATCATAAGACCGCACCACGGCTGATGCGATCACCGGTGATTATATGCATGCCCGGTTCTGCCACTAAACAGCCCTTTCTTGGCCGAGTCGAGCCGTCAGACTTTTTCCCGTAGCGTGCTGCGTGGGCACGGTTCCTGCACTCCTGATGCTGCGGCAATTCCCCCGGCGACGGCGCGCGGAATTCCCTTGCGGTTAGTCTATCGAAGGGGGCGGTGCGGGCGCAAAGTCCATCCGGAATGAAATGTACACCGGGCAGAGCGCCTTTCCCCGTTTGCGGGAAAGACGGACGCGCGCGTGCCGGCGCCCGCCGCGCATGCGGTTCCCGTCCGGGCGCCGGAACACAAGCAGGGCTGACAGGTTAGAGGTGCGCCAACGCGGACTGAACGTCCTCCGCGCCGACAATCCTGCCCGCCAAAAAAGTCCAATCCTCCTGTTGGCGCAGTTGCACTTCGTCAATGAGCTGCTTGGCGATTTCTTCCAGGATTTCCCGCTGGGCCTGTTCGAAGGCGAAACTTTCCTGCGAGTCTGCCAGAAGCTCTTCGGAGGTTATGTACCGTGCCGGTTCCTGCGGGGCAGTCATCATCGCTCTCCCAGATTGTGCGTGAACAGCGGATAGTCGTCAAGGGCACCGTTGTCCTTGCGGGTGAGTCTACCACCACTCCAAAGGAACTTTCCAATACGCCCGTAGATGTACGGGTGCTCGTTGTAGCTGCCAGACGCGTCCAGGACGACCTCGCCGACAATCCTGTTCCGGTTGTACAGCGACAGCGGCGCGACCTCTGTTATCCATAAGAAGTGCGGCAGTGTGGTGTTGACCGGATGGAAAGCAAGGGCGTCTCTGTCCGCCGGGACCGAATTCATGGCAATTTCGAGCTTGCGCTTTTTGAATGCGGCGGAGTTCGTCAGAAAGGTCCTGGCGACAAGCGGTTCTCCCGGATTGTCCAGGCGGTTCTTCATTTCGTCGAGCACAGAGGCAAACTCAGGGGTGCCAAGCAGGGTGTAGGAAAGCCGCCGTGCCGAACGCGGCGGCAGAAAGGCCTTCTCCGGAAGCGGAACCACCGCGGCAAGAATGCTGTCTATGCATGGGCAGGGCGAAAGCTTTCCCTTGTAGTGCCCGCCATAGTTGGCGGGCGCGCCTTTGAATCCCAGGCGCTGATAGGGAAAGAAATTGTCATCAACCACCACCAGCGACTCGAGCAGCGTGAAACTGTTATGGAACTGGGAATCACGGGGGGCGCCGGTTGCGGGTCCTTTTCGATTCGCGTGCCCGATTACATTCACGACGTGCCCCCCGAAACTTGTCAAAACCGGGAAGCCGGACTCCATATAGGAATAAATGTCATAGAAGGCTTCAACGTCCTGCATCCAGTCTCCAGACAGGGCGTCGTCATTGCCAGGTTGCCGGGACACCCGAGACAGGGTGATGGCCGGAAAGCACCCGAACTGGGACAGGATACTCGAGTAGTCATGATGACTCATGCGGTGATACGGTGTTTTTCGACCCTCGCGGTCCCCGGTCATTTCAATGAGATCATTGAGCAAGACCTCGCCATACGTCGTGTACTTCTGCGAGAGATATCTGCAACAGCCCCATAAGGCTGTCTGCGCGCACACGGTGGCCTCTCCGCTCTGGGCCCGGTAGGGAAACCCCTTAACCCCGTATTGTGCGCCGTTGATGTTCACGGAAAACGTGGTCGTGAGACAGAATATGTCTTTGTTTCCAACTTTTGCGGGATCGATAATGGTTCTGCCGAGGCATTGTCCGACCGGTTCGATTACGGAGAATCCCAGGTAATCCTGCTGATGGTCCTTGGGGTTCTCCATCACATCATTCACGGTCAGCCCTTCGCATGAGAAGAAATGCAGGCGGGAACAGTACGAGGGCCGATCTATGAACTTCTTGGAATAGAAATGGCTGTAAAGATTACGGTAATCCCTGCAAATGTAATGGGGTTCGACAAGGATGGTCTTGACCTTTCCGTCGAGTCCTGACCGCAATGTCATAATGCCGGAAGCCGTCAGCCTGCCTTCGCAATGCACCGCAACGGAAGCCCATGCCTCCTCTTCTTTGCCGGTCTCAATGGGAATCGCCGCAAGTCTCGTGGGCAGGTATCCGGTCATGTGTCAAGTAACCCCGTCAGGATGCCGCGGTGCTGAAAAGACCATGCTGTTTCCTGAATCCAGAAAAAGGATTGCACATGTTTATAACCATTGTCAATCCTAACATATTGTCCCTTCTTGCATAATATAGCCCTGCACGGGAGATATTCATCTCTCAGCCCCCGTTGTGTTTCTCGTCTGGCCGGCCTGTTCGTCCTGATGTGTGTCCGGTTCCGTCTTGCACGCAGTGCATTCACAATCTGGGAATCCGGGATCGCCGCTGTTGGGCGGATACCGCGATTCGGGCGCAACGCGCCTCAGGTTTGCATCTCCCGGTCAGGATTCAGACCCCCCAGCCTCCAGATCATCTCGGTCGCCCCCGGACCGAAAGCCTCGCCGTCAAAACTGCCGTACACCGCCTTCACGCGCAGGTCCGTACGCGCGGCCAGGTGCTCCATCTCGCGGTGGGTAATCCAGGTGCGGGTGAGTGTCATGCGCTCGTCGAAACGCACGCGCCCGCCGGGTGTCTTCTCCACCACCCGGTGCGTCTCGTGCAGCAACTGGGCATAATCGTCACGCCACGAGTCAGCATGGTGCGTCACCGTGGCGCCCGCGCGCGACACGACGTGGATGGCCCGCGTCGTTAGCGGGCCCTGGCGCGGACGCTCATGCAGTTGGTTCAGTTCGGCCGGCGTGGCAGCCCACATGTTCAGGATGAACTCGCCCCCCGGCGCAAGGTGTTCCCGCACGCAGCGCAGGCTGGCAAGCTGGTCCTCCACGGTGAGGCAGTGCATGAAGGAACGGTACGGCATGACGATCAAATCGAACTTGCGGCGTAGCCGGAAGGCGCGCATGTCGCCCTCGACCAGCCGGAGCCGCCCCTTCACCGGAGACACCGCCTCAAGCTTTTCGGCGCACAGGTCAAGCATGGCGGACGAAATATCGAGGCCGGTGACGTCCACGCCGGACATGGCCATGGGAATGCAGATGCGGCCGGTGCCGCAGCCCAGTTCCAGCGTGGGCGCGCGGCGCAGCGCGGCCTCATACACGTAGAATTCCGCCTCGCCGGGAAGGCCGGGCTGGATCAGGTCGTACCAGCGCGCCCAGGGATCGTACTCGGCTACCATTACATTAACCCGCCTGTTTAGCCGCGTCATTACAGGTCTCAGACCGCCTACGGTGTGGATTCGCTGATGGAAGCGCGGGCGCATTAAAGAGAGGGGCTATGGTGGGGCCGTCTTGGTCCCCCCTGGAGGGGGGTGGCCCGAAGGGCCGGGGGGTGTATGCCCCGCGCGAACGAATTTCTGAAGCGACGACTCCGGCATACACCCCCCGCTGCTTCGCAGCACCCCCCTCCAGGGGGGACCAGAATCTCGTGGAACGATGGCCAGAACCGTGGCTGATAGCGAGCAAGAGATTGCTTCGCTGCGCTCGCAATGGCGGGATGTTTCTGGTCATTGTATAGGCTACCGCAGTTCCAGCAGCACAACCGACTGCGCGCTGACCGCCTCTTCACGCCCCTCCGCGCCGGTCTTCTCGTTGGTCTTCGGCTTGATCGAAATGCGGTTTTTCTCAATGCCCAGCGTCTCGGCGATCTTCTGACGCATCGCCTCCACGTGCGGGGTGAGCTTGGGCTCCTCCGCGATGATGACGGAGTCAATGTTGACCACGCCGTAGCCGGCGCTTTGCAGCAGCCGCTTGGTGCGTTCCAGCAGCACCATGCTGTCCGCGCCCTTCAGATTGGGGTCGCTGTCGGGAAAGCGCTGGCCGATGTTGCCCAGCCCCGCCGCGCCCAGCATGGCGTCAATAAGATCGGAAGAGCACACGTCTGAACTCCAGTCACGATCAGATCTCGT
>CALDSM010000364.1 GCA_937923585.1 uncultured bacterium | reverse complement strand
ATCGCCGGACCCTGCGCCGCGTTGACCGTCGCGTCGTCCGTCGCCGTCACGGCCGAACCCTGCGGCGGCGTGCCCGAGGCCGTGGCCGTGTTCGTGAAGGAGCCGGCGTCCAGGTCGGACTGCGTCACCGTGTACGACGCCGTGAATGTTGTCGAATCAGACGCGCCCGGAAGCAGCGTGATCGGGCCGCCCGTGACTGTCGCCACCGCGTCGCTCACCGTTACGTTCGTCAGCGTCACATTGCCGGTATTGGTCACCGTAAGCGTGTAGGTCAGCACGTCGCCCACCGCGGCGTATGAACTCTGCACCGCGTCCTTGGCCAGCGTGATCGCCGGGGACTGCGCGGCGTTGACCGTCGCGTCATCCGTCGCCGGCACAACGGGACCACATACGCAAACAGCGGTGGCCGTGGCGGTGTTCAGTACTGACCCGGAATCCACATCGGCTTGTGTCACCGTGTAGCTCGCCGTGAACGTCGTCGAGTCAGTGTCTCCCGGCGCCAATGAGGGAATGGGCCCGCCTGTCACGGTTGCCGTGGGGTCGGAGACCACAAGATTGGTCAACGTCATGTTGCCTGTGTTCGTCACCGCAAATTTGTACGTAAGTACGTCGCCCGCAGCCGAGAAACTCGACTGGTCGGCGGTCTTAGCGAGACTTATCGAAGGCTGCTGGGCCGCCCAGACATATTCGCTGTCCACACTCGTGACTTCCGGACCGGAAGGCGGGGTGCCGTGCGCGGTTGCTATGTTCGTGAAACCAGCCGCGTCCATGTCGGCCTGCGTGGTGGTGTAACTCGCGGTGAAGGTCGTGCTGTCCGACGCACCAGGAGCCAGAGAAAGCAGCGGACCGCCCGACACCGTTGCCTTCGGGTCAGTCACCGAAACATTGGTCAGCGTCACATTGCCCGTGTTCGTCACGGTGAACGTGTACGTGAGCACGTCGCCTGCCGCATCGAAGTAGACCTGACCAGCGGTCTTGGTCAGCGCTATGGCAGGATTCTGGGCCAAGGGCGTCGTCAGCGGGTCTGTCTGAGGCCCTGTCTCATCGCTGTCCGCGGCGCCCGTGCTATCCACTCTTCCGGCATCCATGTCCGCCTGCGTCACCGTGTATGTGCCCACCAGCACGCAGGTCCCCCCCGGTGCGACCGACGCACAGGAGGTGCTCGCCGGACTGATAATCGTGTCGCTAACCAGCACGTTGTGCAATGTCACGCCGCCGGTGTTCGTTCCCGTAACCGTGTACTCCAGCACACTGCCCACCACTATCGGAGTCGGTGCGGTGCTGAGTACCTTGTCCACAGACAGACTGGCGGCTGCGGTGGACGGGACCGATTTTGATCCGGTATTCGTCACGTCGGGACCGGCTGGCGGCGTTCCTTTGACCGTGGCCGTATTGTCGAAACGACCCGTATCCAGGTCGGACTGCGTCACTGTGTGGCTCGCCGTGAAGGTCGTCGCGTCCGACGCGCCCGGAGCAAGCGAGACCAGCGGACCACCCGTCACCGTCGCCGCCGGGTCCGTCACCGTTATGTTCGTCAGGGTCACGTTGCCCGTGTTCTTCACCGTGAACATGTAATCAATTACTGCGCCAACGGTATTGAAGCTCGCACTTGCCGTGTCTTTTGTAATCGTAATGGACGGGTTCTGCGCCGCATCAACCGTCTCAGAGTCCGCGCCGGACACTTCCGGCCCGTTGGACGGCTTGCCGCTCGCTGACGCCGTGTTGGTGAAGAAGCCCGCATCAAGGTCCGCCTGCGTGACCGTGTAGGTCGCGGCATGGGCTGACGAACCGCCCACTGCCAGCGTCGGGATTTCCTCGTTCAGGCCCGTCTTCGGATCGGTCACATTCACGCTGTACAGCGTCACATTGCCCGTGTTGGAGACGGTAATGCTGTAGGTAATGATGTCCCCCACCGCGCTGTAGGTCAGCGGTACCGACGCGCCGTTTACCAGCGTCGCGGTCTTGGCAACCGACAGTGACGGGTTCGCCGCAGGACCGGGTACCGTCTCGGAATCGCTTGCGGTCACCGCAGGACCGGACGGAGGCGTGCCGGCGGCGGTTGCCGTGTTCACGAAGGTGCCGGCATCCACATCCGCCTGGGTCACCGTGTACGAGGCCCTGAAGGTCGTGCTGTCCGACGCGCCGGGCACCAGCGACGGAATCGGTCCGCCGAGAACCGTTGCCTTCGGGTCGGTCACCGTGATGTTGGTGAGCGTGACCGTTCCCGTGTTGATCACGGTGAACTGGTAGGTCAGCACATCGCCCACCGCATCAAATTGCGTCTGGTCCGCCGTCTTGACCAGTGTCAGCGGCGGCAGTTGCACATCGAGGAAGTCGTTTCCTGAGCTGGTGGCGCCCGCGGTTGCCGTCACGCCAATCTGATCATCATTGGCGCCGTCCGTGTCACCGGTGCTGCCATGGGACGCCGGGTTAATCTCGCGAACGACGTAGCTGCCGGGCACGACGCCGCCGAAACTGTACGCGCCGCTCCCGTCCGTGTTGGTTGACGCAACGACCGTCTCTCCAAAGTCGGCAACACCGTTACCGTTGGCGTCGCTGATCAATTCCACCGCCACTCCGGCCAGTCCGGGCTCTCCTCCGTCAAGCACACCGTCTCCATTCAAGTCATTCCATACACTGCCGCTGACGGTGGCGTAGTCCGCCGGAGAAAGCAGATAGTCAAAGAAGTCATTTCCCGTGTAGGCGCCGTAGGACGAGGCATCCACCGGCACACGGTTGTCGTTTGCGCCGCCTGTGTCGCCGCTGCTGGCATAGCCAGGAACATCCGCTTCAACCACAACGTATTTGCCGAGTGCCAAATTGACGAATTCATAGGTTCCATTGCCGGCCGTGGCGGTTACCTGGACGAGCACACCGTCACCGGGGTCCCCGTCGCCGTTCGGGTCGGTGTAGAGATACAAAGTCACCGCGGCTATTCCAGGCTCGCCGGTGTCAAAACCGCCGCTTCTGTCGAGATCGTCGTACACCGCGCCCGTAATGGAGGTGGCGTTCGTCACAATGCTGGCATTGTCGCTTGACGGCGGAACGGAATCGCCGTTTTCATCCTGCGCGAAATCCGCACTGGCGGTGTTGATGGCGGGATTGCCGGCGCCGACGACCTCCAGCACAAGAGTCACAGAAATGGTCGCACCCGGAGCCAGCGAACCGCCGCCGGTGAGATCCAGCCACAGCAGACTGCCGGAAGCCACCGAGTCGGGCGTGACGGTCGCAGACACAAAGTCGAAGTAGGCCATGCTGTACGTGTCTTCAAGGGGCAGAATCTCTATGGCCGTATCGCCGGTGTTCTGCACATCAATCTGGAAAGTGACATTCTGTCCGTAGTCAGCCGGCCCCGGATTGGGGCTGATGAGCGTCTTGGTGACCGTGACGGCGGGGTCGGTCACCTCGACCAGCGCCGTGTCACTGTCGTTCACGCCTGCACCATTGTCGGCAGCAGCGGTGTTGACCGCGGCTATCGTGGAGCCTGCCGCCGTGAAGTTGACCGTGAAGGTCGCCGTCTGCCCCTTGAGAAGCGGCCCCATGTTGGTCCAGTCCAGCGTGCCGGCGCCTGCAGTGTCCGGAGCCGGGCTTGCAGAAACATAGTTCAGGTTCGCCGCCGGGAATGTGTCATTCAGCGAAACCGTGGGCAGGTCCACATCGCCAATATTGGTGACTTGGATGCTGAACACCACCGTCTCTCCGCCAACCGCCTGGCCGTCGGCGGGGACAACAAGCGTCTTCTCGACCAATATGCCGGGGGTGCCGGCGGGCAGCGGCACCGTGGCCGTGTCTCCAGACTGGTCGGTCGGATCGGTGGGATCCGTGTAGGCAACGTTCAGGACGGTGCCTTCCGGTGCGTAAAGCGTCCCGTTTTGGTCGCCGCCGTCCACCGTGGCGCTGGCCGAAATGCAGGTGGTAAATATGCCTGTGTCAACCCCGGTTTCCGTCAGGGTTACGGTCTCGACGTCACCGCTGCTGGTGGTAATGGTGGCCTGCACCGTTTCCGCCGCCGCGGGATTCGCATTTTGGTCCAGGTCCGTGACGCGCACGCACGCCGTCTGGTCGGGATTGTAGATTTCCTTGCCGGGGCCGTTGTCACCGTCCGTGAACTCGGTGATGCTCGGCGTGCCGAGGTCCAGGAAGGTGAGGTTCACAGTCGTGGTCGCGGTGTCCTTGATGCCTTCCGTGCCCTCGTTTGCCGTGGCCAGAATCTCATAGGTGCCGTCGGGCTTGGCAGTCTGCCAGAGGTACTCGTAGGTCTTCGAGCAACTGGTGCTGGCCACCACGTCGGCATCGGTGAGGATCAGACTGAAATTGCCAACACCGCCGGGCCCCGTCACCGCAAGGTCAAGGTCCGTAATGTCATAGGCGCCGAAGGGATCGCTGACGGTGGCGCGAATGTGCAGAGGCGCGCCTGTCGCCGCGCTTGCAGTCGGGATTCCGCCCGGGTA
>CALDSM010000363.1 GCA_937923585.1 uncultured bacterium | reverse complement strand
GCCCCGAACCGGGAACGGGGTGGGCCTGGTAGCAGGCGTTGATGCGCTGCGTGTAGTTGCCGAAGATCTGCCTGGCGTTGGTGCCGTCCGGATTGGTCACCCAGATGCCGTGGAAGTGTGCCGCCGACCGGTCCACATAGTCCCACCGCGTGTAGGCGATTCGTCCGTCGTTGAGCACCTGCGGGTGCCATTCGCTGGTTTCATGCACCGACAGCGCCCGCACCTTTCCGTCGGGCTCGCGCCGGTGGAGCGTGTGCGCCGGCAGCGGTTCCCAGGGGTTGTTGCAGCGTGTGAATCCGCCCCGGCGCGACGACATGAATGCCAGCGCCCCGTCGGGCAGCGGGCACGGATCAAAATCGTCGTTCGGACCGCCGGTGAGCGGATGCAGGTTGCCGCCATCCGCATCCATGGCGAACAGGTGGAAACAGCGCCGTTCCGGCGTGTAGTAATCCGGCTTGTCCCCGTCCGCGCGCGCCGCAAAGGCAAAGTAGAGCGTCTTGGCGTCGTAGGAAAGCGCCAGCGTGGAGTAGTTGCCCCGCGGCAGCCGCCCCCGGGTCAACTCGCGCGTTTCGAACGACCGGCCCGGACGTTCGAGGACATAGACACCGCCGCCCTCGACATCCCCATAATCATAGTAGTAGCCGAGATACTCGTGCAGCATCTGGCAAATGAACCGGCGGCGCTGCATGAAGAAGATCGGGCCGTCGCCCAGCAGCGGATTACGCAGGGCCGCGTTTCGCGCCAGCCAACGCAATTCGAAATAGAGACTGCGGCGCGCCTCCGCATCCAGTGCCCCCGCACCCGCCGCCTGCGCCGACAGCCGGGCCAGTTCCGTCCGCTCACCGGACAGGTCGGGCGCGTTTGCCGCGCCGTCCAGATTCTCCAGCAGCAGCGTCGCGCGCTTGAGGGACTCCTGAATGGCCCCTTCGCTGTCCGGGGTTCTGCTTTTCAGCGACTCCTGCCGCGTCCAGTCTTCTTCCACCGCCTGACGCATCCCGGAGTCGGGCGCCGCATGCCCGGCGGAAAGCGCGGCAAACACCGTCATTGCACAACCACACCAATTCAGGACTGACACGGCCACTTCTCCACAAGTTCTTCTTGCCGCCCAAACAAAACCGACTGCGTTGAACTCTATCACAGGTTGTTTTGCCTTCCCAAAGATCACGGAGCTCCCGGCGCGGAAACCCCTTGACAAGTCCCGTTCACAGTCTGATAATTAACGCATCAGGCCTTTACACGATTGGAGCGTCCTTCGTGCAGTTCCGGACTGCCGCGCGTTCAAGAATGCACTGTGCGGCGGGCGGCTGGACTCGCAGAAGGGGACGGGGAGGAATTGCATGAACAAGATGCTTTTGGGATTCAACACAGCATTTGTTTCACGTCAGGCACTGGCACTGTTTTGTGCGTGCGCATGCTGCGTGAGCGGCACGGCCGCAGCCGATTTCGCGGCGCTGGACAAAGCGGCGTACAACAATCCAAACGGCGACACGCATGTGGTCTGCCTGGCGGATGCGTCGCAGTCCTACGAACTCTACATCCCGGATTCCGTGCCCGCGACAGGACCGGCCCCCATCTGCTACGGATTTGACCCCGGCGGCAACGGGAAGAGCACGCTGCTTTACCTGGCGGCGGCCGCGGCGGCCAACGGCTGGATTCTGGCGGTGTCAAACAACGCGATGAACGGAGCGTGGAGCACGATATTCACGGCGCAGGACGCGGTGCTCGCCGACACGGAGGCGCGGCTGAATCTTTCCGCGACGCGCCGCTTCGCCACGGGCCTGTCCGGCGGCGCGCGCATGTCGCTGGCGCTGGCCTTCCGCTACCCCGCGAAGATCTGCGGCACGCTGCTGCTGGCTGCGGGCTGGCCGACGGACACAGGCCTCGAACCGAGCACGGACACGCTGAACGTGTACATCATCATCGGCACACAGGACAGCAACTACACCTACGACATCCCGAACACCCAGGGACAGTTGGTGGACTACGGCGTCCGCTGCGTCGTGCAGACGTTCAACGGAGGGCATGTGTGGCCGTCCGCCGACATGATCATGGCGGGATGCCGGTGGCTGAACCAAAATGCCGAAGTGGATCCCAATGCCGGGCTGACACCCGCCGTTTGCCCGGCACACAGCCTGTTCTGCCAGCCGCCGTCCCCCCTGGGGGGGGCATGGTATTCCACCGTCAGCGACACCACCGCCGAACAGAGCCTGATTGACAACTTCCAGGGAGTGGCACTGCCCATCGCCACGGTGGACTGGTGGGGTTTCACCGCCAGCCTCAACAGCGGCTCCTACTGGATACCCGCTGATCCCCCGTCCAATCAGTTCATCATAAGCCTTCACCCGAACAACGGGGGCGTTCCGGGTACGGCCGTTCATCAGGAAACCGTAACGGCGACCCGCGACGACCTGCCGCTCCTGTACAAGAGGAACTTTCCCCTGCGGCACTATCACGCGACGCTGTCGGCGCCCGTATCCCTGATTTCGGGATGGGTGCGCATTCAGCAGGTTGGCAACGGGGCGCAGTATCTGTTGCTGCTTGATTCACCCACCGGCGACGGGCAATGCCTTCTGCATTACGACGGCTTCGAGGAGAACGAAACCCTCGACAGGAATCTGGCCGTGTCGCTGAAGACGGAAGACATGACCGTGGGCATTTCAGCGGCCCCGGGAATGGGCAAGCCGCCGCTCGCGGTTCAGTTCGCCGGGAGCGTCACCGGCAATGTGTTGGACATCGTCAACTGGCGCTGGGAATTCGGAGATGGTGACATCGTGGAAGGCAGGGATGAATCCAGCCCCGTCCACCTTTATGAGGAGGAAGGCTCCTACACCGTGACGCTGACGGTTTCCACGGATCTCAGCTCGTCCTCCGTGACCCGGCGCGATTTCATCGTGGTGTCCGAAACGGTTCCGCTCGCCACACCCGGCGCGGTCGGCGCGCTGCTCGCGGCGTTCATTGTTGTCGGCGGGATTGCCGTTCGGTTAAGGTGTCGGCCCGTTTAGGGGACCGGTGCGTTCCGTGCCGCTTCGCGGCACTTCACACACCCTACGGGTTCACTGGATTATCCAAGTTCCCTTCCGTGTCGGTTCGCGGACCGCGTCACGTAGCAGTGCGAGG
>CALDSM010000362.1 GCA_937923585.1 uncultured bacterium | reverse complement strand
ATCGGCGAGATACTCGCGCAGGTCAAGCCGGAAGACCTCATCAAGTTCGGGCTCATTCCCGAGTTTGTGGGCCGCCTGCCGATTGTGGCCACGCTCAACGACCTGTCGCGGGACGATCTCATACGTATTCTCATCGAGCCGAAGAACGCGCTCACGAAACAGTATGAGAAACTGTTCCAGATGGAGCGGGTCAAACTCGGCTTCCAGCCCGAGACGATTGCCGCCATCGCCGACCGGGCCATTGAGCACGACACGGGCGCCCGCGGCCTGCGCGGCATCCTTGAGTCGGTCATGCTCAACCTGATGTACGAGATACCGTCGCGCACGGACGTGCGCGAATGCATCATCACCCCGGGCGTGATCATCCGGGGCGAGGAACCGCTCATGGTGTATGAGCATGAACTGCGCGCCCGCGAAACCGGCAGCAGCGCAAACTCCGCCAGCGCCTGACCCGTCTCGAAAACAAGACAACACGCCTGCGCCCGGCCCAAAGCCGGGCGTTGCCGAATGGGGCGTCATGACCCGCAAATCTGTACTGTTTATCGTGGCTCTCTTCGCCACTGCCCTGTTGGGCGCATGCTGTCCCGGCACACCGGCCGCAGACTGCCCCCCCGCCGCGCCGCGGCTGTTCACCTTTGAGGTCGTGCATGCGTACCCCCATGACCCGGAAGCGTTCACCCAGGGACTGCTCTGGCACGACGGATCCCTGTACGAAAGCACCGGGCTCAAAGGCCGTTCCTCCCTGCGCAAGGTCGCCCTGGAAACGGGACAGGTGCTCCAGAAACGGGACGTGGACGGCCAATATTTCGCCGAGGGGCTTGCGCTGGAGGGCGGCAGGCTTGTTCAACTGACGTGGCAGTCCCAGCGCGCCTTCGTGTACAGCTTGGACGAATTCGGGCAGCAGCCGGGGTTTGACTACCTGGGCGAGGGATGGGGGCTGACCACGGACGGCAGGCGTTTCATTATGAGCGACGGCACCGCCAAACTGCGTTTCATGGATCTTTCCGACTTCTCCCCCCAAGGCTCGGTCACCGTGAGCGACCAGGGGCGCCCCGTCACCCGGCTCAACGAACTGGAGTATGTCGAGGGGCTGGTCTATGCCAACATCTGGCAGACGGACCGCATCGCGCAGATAGATCCCGTGACCGGCGCGGTGGTGGGGTGGATTGACCTGACGGGACTGCTGACCGCCGCGGACCGGAACGGTGCGTCACCGGACGTGCTGAACGGCATCGCCTGGGACAGGTCGGACAAACGCCTGTTTGTCACCGGAAAACACTGGCCCAAACTCTACGAAATCCGCCTCGCCGAACGCGCTCATTAAACGGGGACAGCGGGCCTGTTGAATAACCCAGCCCTTCTCATGCGGCACTGATTTTCATGTGGGCAGGGTTGTGTTTGGAACCCAGCCCGAACATCCGGTCATTACCGTCACTTGGGCTTCGCAAGGGCCAGCCAAGGCTCAAAAGGGCCTTGGCAAAGGCGTTCGCCAGCCTTCCGAGGTTCATCGCCGTCGCCGTAAGGTAGACTTGAATGGTCCCGCTGGCCTGTCCCCGCCGGGCGGCGCGGGCCAATCCGTGTTGTCCTTTGGCCTGTCCAGGCATTTCGTCAACGCGCCAATGGTGCTTCCCGGCGAGTTCCCGCCACCGGCCGTCGCCGCGTGCATGCTCCGTCTCGCCCGCAACGGCGCTGGATATGCCCCGGTCACGGTCTGCGGCGCGCGCGCCGGGCGCGGATTCACGCTCCACACAAAGGGCGAAGACGGCACGCTGGCAAAAGTGGACCAGTCCTCCAAGGTCGGCCGCGACTGGTGGCAGGCGGATTTCGATGCGGCTTCAAAGACCTGGGACATCACCTACACCATTTCCCTCGACACCCCCGGCGACACGCGCGCCGCGCATCGCTTCGTCTGGCGCATGGATGAACCAGAGCACTGGCAAAAACGGGGATTGACCCAGCGAAAAACGGGGACTGACTCGCCTTTCGGTAGTATGAAAGGCGTGTCTGTACCCGCTTTTCGCGGTGTTCTCGCGTAAGAACAAAGTGCCATCAGGATGACGCACTACACTGGCAACAACGGGAACTGACCCAAGCGGAGCTTGCCCGCCCCGGCGGGTGCAGCGGAGACGGGTCTGTACCCGTTTTTGGAGACTGTTGTAGTCCCCATTCCACACCTTGCTTCCCGGCGCCGTGATGGTGTCCAGCCGCCCCGTGTCGGTGTACGTGTACGAGGATACCTGCCCGTTCGGGCCCGTCATCGGAGCGATTTGCCCCGCCGCGTCATGGGTGTATGCCAGTGTCTTCGTGCCGCAGCTCTTCTTTCGCGCCGATTTTCGATCCGTGTTCCGAATGGCACTGACTTAAGGCGTAAGTGGTTCTATTTTGGTTGTTTGCGTTTTG
>CALDSM010000361.1 GCA_937923585.1 uncultured bacterium | reverse complement strand
GGAGCGTCATGAAACAGCGGCTACTCGGACAAACTCCTTAAGTCAGTGCCATTCGCCACTGTCCCTACGTTTTCCGCGACACAGCATGCGGTGTTTTGGACGGCAAGTCTTGCCCACTGGTCCCCCACTTTCGCGTGGATGGCGGCCGCGACAGGATGTGCTTTCTTCCAAATTGGTAAGCCATTTCGATGGCACTTGGGTCATGAGCGTTCTGCACTATTGCCACCTAGACGTCGGCATCTTGACGAAGCTGTGTGCAACCCGTCACGGCAGTCCAAGCGGTTTCGGTTTATGAGACGCTTGAATAGTCTGGCATAAGTCACCGTTCCTTCTGGGTTGTGAGTCGTGAGGCCGCCAGCGCATGGCCAGCGGCCCCACGATTTGGACCTCAGGCCGTTTTCACAGCGTTGAGCCTCGTCCGCACCTGTTCCTCCAGTGCTTTCCAGGAATCATTTTTACCGATGTTCTTGAACTGCCTTTTTGAGTACCGAATCACCTCCTCATCGGTGCCTTGATTGGCAATGCGATCCAACGTGTCAGCCCGTTTGTGTTGTTCTCTGCTCATCCTGCTGACCCGGCGGCAAAGGTCGGCTGGAAATACCGGGCCATCCTTTTCGCGCATGATCTGATGCATTTCCCTCAGACACTCGCTGAGGCTGCGGCACACTATCGCCTTCTCGTGAAACTTCTCTCGAACTGCCAAGGTGTTCATGTCTTTCTCCTTTGTTCCTGTGTGTTCGTGGACCATCCCAAGACATACGGTATTGGGAATGTGCGTAACTGTCGTTGTTCCACTGCGGGTCACGCAGCCTCATGCAGCATGCTGGACGGCAAGCGTTGCCCGCTGCTTCTTCACTTCCGCGTAGATGGTGGCCGCGACTGCCTGTGCGTGTTTCCAGGCTGCGTAAGCCATTTCGGTGGCACTTGGGTCTTGCACGGTTTGCATAACCGCCCACCGTAGAGCCTCACCTTTCTGACTCAGGTCACGATGTGCTTCGGCAAGCCTCTCCTCGATGGACATCGTTGCGCCCTTTGCTGCAACCATCAGCGTGGTCTTCTCCGAGTTCGTTTTCATGTTGTTTTCCTTTCTTCTGTTGGAGTGATGCAGCCGAGGCAACGTGCCTTCGTATTCCAGTTCTGCATCCCTCAACTGTCGGTTCAAACTCTGTTTTGGGAGATGCAACTTCTGGGCCACTTTTCAACGGGCGGCCAGTGAGCTGTCTAAGTGGCTTGACACCAGACCTTTAAAGGAATATTCTTTGAACAGCCGATATGGCCGGAGGACTTGCGGTATGCGCCAGAATTACCAAAATGGGCTCCACATTTACCAAAACAACCACTTTATCGACGAGAGCCTTTACCAGAAGCTGCTTGGGCTCTTCGCAGAATCCGGCAAATGGGCGGCGGGTGACATTGGGTTCGACCAAGCGTTTCTGGAGTGCCTGCGCAGGATATGCGACGCGGACGGCGCATCCATTTGGAAGCTGAATGAAGCATCGCGCCTTGAACTTGTTCTGAGCACGGACATCACGTCCCCAGAGGACATAAAGAAGGTGCGAAGGGTGGGCCTGACCAAAGGCAAGGGAATATCGGGCCTTGCGGCGCTTCAACGAAAGACGATGACCTATAGCGCCTACGAGGATTTAGGGCTGCACGACGGTGAAGTGGACAAGACTCTCGGGCGAAAGACGCTGTCCATGATCTCGTCACCGATAGTATGGGGTGCCCGAAGCGTATACGGGGTGTTGAATGTCGTCAACGTTGCCGAAGGACCATCAGTCAACGATCTGGCTGAAATTGCACAGACTGCGGCAGCTCTGTACGCGCACGCCCTCATCCACATGGATCGTTACGCTGCACCCTCCAATGACGAGGTGGCCGGCCGCTATCCCTTCTTGGTGTACAAGCACGACGGTCCGTTCGCGCCGGTTGTTGAATCGTGTGAAAAATACGCGCCTTACGATGATACCGTCCTTCTCTTGGGAGAAACCGGAAGCGGAAAAGAACTGTTGGCCAGGGTTGTTTATGAGGCGTCGAAAAGGACAGGTCCGTTCCTCACCATGAATTGCGGTGCCTCCCGTCGTGAGTTGATTGCCGACGAACTCTTCGGGCACGTAGAAGGAGCGTACACCGATGCCAGGAAGGATACTAATGGCTTCCTTGGCGACGTTGGCACCGGGACCCTTTTCCTTGATGAGATCGGCGCGCTTCCCCTTGAGTGCCAACCGGCGCTGTTGCGTGTGCTGGACAAAGGTGAATACAACCGGATTGGGGAGACAGAGAAGAGACAGTTTAAGGGCCGCATCATAGCTGCCACCCAGCTTTCCCTTGAAGACAAGGTCCGAAACGGCCAATTCATTGAAGACTTGGCATATCGTCTGGGGCGTTTCGTCGTAAGGGTCCCAGCGCTGCGCGAGAGCAAAGAAGACATTCCGCTCCTAATGGACCATTTTTTCACGGAGGGCGCTCAGAAATACAACAAGACGCGGCCGGTATTGTCCGCGAAGGCCAAGGAGCGGTTCCTTTCATACTTTTGGCCTGGAAACGTGCGCCAAATGCAAAGCGTAATAAGCGATGCCCTTGTATCGTATTCCGGTGGGGAACTTGACGAGCGCAGTCTGGAAGATCTCCTCAAGAGACACACGTGGATTTCCCCGTCAACGGCCTCCCATGAGCGTTCCACACCACAACCACAAGAAACAACGTCATTTGAGGAACGGTTCCGCGAAGCCTGCAACAACCCTGAGAATCGCACCAAGGGCACCAAGCGCATAATAAACAAGAAGGTGGCTGAGTGCATGGGAATAGACCGGCACAAAGTGGAAGAGTGGCTGGAGAAACTCAACATCTCATAAAGTATGCGGGGCATGGAGAACTGAGTGGGTGGACCTTTCTGAACAGACAATGACCCTCTTGGAGGCCTATAGGCGCTCGCACACCACGCGGATTCTGACTCTGTTTCTGTGCGACCTTGAGGGTTCGACACGCCAGCAGGACAGGCTGGGCAATGTCGAAGCTGCCTTCTGGGTAAAGGCATACCGCAAGATCGTGAGGGATTTGCTGGAACACTTCGACGGCAAAGAGGTGGAAACCGCCGGTGATTCATTCTTCATTGTGTTTGCATCACCCTCCGATGGAATTGCCTTTGCGCTTCGGTTACAGGCGGAGTTGCGCGCTGCGCGGAAGTCCGTTGATCTCCTTCCCGCAGTTCGGATGGGTTTGCACCAGGGGCAGGTGGTCGTGGAACAGGAGGACAACCCCGCGTTGGGCCTCAACATATATGGCCTGCAAATTTCCATCGCATCACGAGTCATGGACCTGGCTGAAGGCGGACAGATTCTTTGCAGCCGGCACGTGTTTGACGACGCACGCGCCATATTGGCATCAGACGCGCTGGAGGGGGTTGGCGAACTGGGATGGATGAACCACGGCCCATTCCGCCTAAAGGGAGTCACTGAACCCTACGAGGTGTGCGAAGTTGGAGAAAGGCAGCATGCGCTCCTTGCAAAACCCAAGGGAAGTGACAAAGCCCAGGCTCTAACATCCGAAGACATCATCACCGGATGGAGACCGGCACAGGGTGCAAAACTGCCGATGATGAATTGGATTCTGGAACGCAAACTGGGTGAGGGCGGTTTTGGAGAAGTATGGCTTGCGCATGACGGCACACAGCCAAACCGCAAGTCTGTGTTCAAGTTCTGCACCAAACGGAGCAAGATTCCCAGTCTGAGCCGGGAGATGGGCATATTCAACCGACTCACGGAGGCTACAGGCGAGAGCCCGGAAGAAATCGCGGAACTGCGTGGCGCTCACGATGACGGGGAGCCCCCGTATTACATCCAAATGCCCTATTATTCGGGCGGTGACCTGCGGCAATGGATCGACGAGCATGGAAACGGCGCAACCAGAAAAACGAAGTTGGCACTGGCATTGCAGATGGCCCGCAGTGTGGCATCTCTACACCGGGCCGGAATTGTCCACAGGGACATAAAGCCGGCTAACTTCCTTTTGGACCGACCCCATCATGCAGAACAGCATCCGCACTTGCGTATCTCCGACTTTGGCACGGGCCATGAATCGGTCCTGGCCGCCGTTGTGTCTGATGAACCGTTATGCGGCGGCGGCGCGCGGTTTACGGTACAGTCCGAGACCTTGGCCCAGGCGGCGGGCACCTATCTGTTCATTGCGCCGGAATTGGTTCTGGATGCCGAATCGCGCAATGAGAAGGTGAGCAGGCTGGCCCTGCAAAGCGCCGATATCTACAGCCTTGGCGTGTCGCTGTATCAACTGTTTGCGGGCAGTACCAAACAAGTGCCCGGCGTGGGTTTGGACGGCGTGAATGATGCCTTTCTGCGCAAGGTGCTGCTCGATTGTCTGAAACAAGACCCCAAATCCCGGCTCACCATAGACGACCTGATAAGGCGCTTGGAGGAACAGGAAGGCCGGGATGGGCAGTTGGACGTGAGATTCCAAGAGGCGCGGCGGTTGCAGGAAACAACGGCGCCGGATGGAATCATCACTCGTTCATTGGATCTCGGGGGTGGTCTGAGCCTCGTTATGATGTGGATACCTCCGGGGACCTTTATGATGGGGAGCCCCGGTGGCGAGGAGTCCCGCGAGGAAAGTGAAGGTCCTGTTCATCAAGTCGAGATCTCTCAAGGATTCTGGATGGGTAAATATGCAATTACCCTTGCGCAGTGGTGTTTGGTTATGGGCACCACACCATCACGTTTTTCTCAGGACGACAATTTTCCGGTTGAACAGGTATCGTGGGAAGACTGTCAGGAGTTCTTAAACCGACTCAATACAATAACAGGCATTCAAAACGGTTTTTGCCTGCCTTCAGAAGCGCAATGGGAATATGCATGCCGGGCCGGCACGGATACCTCTTTTAGTT
>CALDSM010000360.1 GCA_937923585.1 uncultured bacterium | reverse complement strand
CCCTGCGCCGTCGCCTCGCGCACCGGTAGCCACAAGTGGGCCGCCGCCTCACGGACCACGGCCACGTTGTCCGCGTAGGTCCATGCAACCAGTTCCACATCGCGGCCGATCACGCGTCCGGCGCGCCGCGCGCCCTCGCGCAGCCCCGGACCGTTTTCCGTGCCGCTGGCATCCACCAGCGATGTGACCGCGGAGTTGGCCAGCAGTTCCCGAACCCGCTCGGCAACATCCTCCGGATCAAAACCGGCGAAACGGACCAGTGCCGGATCGGGGGGGATGCCCGCGTCCTCCAGCCCCCGGCGGTGGCCGCGCATGCGTTCCACGCCTGCCTGGAATCCCCCGAAGCCGCCGAGCATCGCAATGCGACGGTGGCCGCGGCCCGCCAGGAACGCCACGCTCAACCGGGCACCCTCCTCATAGTCCACGGTGGCGGAACTGCAGTCGGGAAGGGTGTCAAGCCGCCCCAGCGAAAGATAGGGAACGCCGCTCTTGTGGATGCGCACGGCGACCCGGTCGCCGGTTCGCAGGGGTCCCGCAATCACGCAGGCCTTGAACAGTTGCTGCCAGATACCCCTGCCATAATCGTAGCCGTCCTCGGTGGCAACCGGGTTCAGGTCAAATCCCAAGAACTCGCCCCGAACACCGAACGTCTCATACAGGAACGAGAACAGCCACAGCAGGAAACCCTGGCCGACCGGCACTTCCCCGAGCGGTGCGGGCACGGTCACCCCGATGCAGGCATTCTGGTGGCTGCGCAACAACCGGGCGCCAATGTGGGGCTGAAAGCCCACCTCCTCCACCAGGCGAAGGATGCGGGCGCGGACCTCGGGCCCCGCACCGTCCTTGTGATTGAGGACGCGGCTGACGGTCTTGGCTGAAACGCCCGTTTCACGGGCTATGTCATGGATGGTCCAGCGGTCGTTTTTGCGGTTCTTGGGCGGCATATTCACACTCCATCCCGCAATTCCCCGCCCTGCCCTTCGCAAGATTCACATCATTTTGCTTCATATTCTAGGTAACCGATGGCTCGCGGGTGAATCTTCCTGCCCGGGCAAAGCTTCACCGAGCCAAGTCCTGATAATCTGAGGGGGTCTTTTCTTGTGATTTTGGGTCTACATGAGTTATACTTGATTAGGTAGTTTGTGGTTCCTTCCGCACAAGGCAGATGGCGGAGCGGATTCTTGACAAATTCAACAAACATGGCGCTAGTGCCATGTGGTGCCATCGATTACCCAAATGGCCCGGTCGGACTGTGCTGACACAAGGCAGCAGGACGGCAAGCGTGGGTAAGAAAAAGGACTGAATACTATGAAGAAACGTGGCTTCACCCTCATCGAACTGCTCGTGGTGATCGCAATCATCGGCATTCTGGCAGCCATCCTGCTGCCCGCCCTTGCCCGCGCCCGCGAAGCCGCACGGCGGTCCTCCTGCCAGAACAATCTGAAGCAGTGGGGTCTTGTCATGAAGATGTACTCCAACGAGGCAAAAGGCAGCTTCCCCCCGATGCAGATCGGCGCGTATGCGACCGCGCCCGGAGACTCCGACCCGATCAAGGGTGTGCTGGATGCCGGTCCGAACGTCTTCACGATCTATCCGGAATACCTCACCGACCCGATGATCGCGTTTTGCCCGTCCAAGGCCGGACTGAGCGAAGCCATTGAAAAGGCAAAGAAGAACGGGCAGTGGTGTTTTGGCTATGCCGCGGGCGGTGGCGGCAGTTGCGCGCGCGCCATTGACAACAGTTACGGCTACTTTGGCTGGATGATAGACAACACGACCGTGACCTCCCCGATTGCCTCCATGGGATTCTTCAGTCTTCTGACAACCCTTGGTGTGGACACCAGCATGGTCAAGGCGGGCGCGGTTGCCCCCAGCCAGTTTGGCGCAGTCCTCGACAACCTCATCAATGCCGGCGATTTGCTAAGCCTGGGCGGGTACATCGCGGGCACGGTCTCCGGCGCCTATCCAAAGGCGGACCAGGATGTCACGAATGTCGCCCAGGGTCTTGGCAACGGCGGCGGCACCACGGTCTACCGGATCAAGGACGGCATTGAACGCTTCCTCATCACCGACATCAACAACGCCGGCTCCGCAAACGTTGCCTCCAGTTCGGTTTGGGTCATGTTCGACCAGCTTGCCACCAATCCGCAGGCCTACAACCACATTCCGGGCGGGGCAAACGTGCTCTACATGGACGGCCATTGTGAATTCCTGAAGTACGACAACAGCCCGAACGGCAAGGCCCCGGCCAACCGTCCGATGGCCGAGATTGTGGGTCTGCTGACCGGCTTCTAGTTCTCCAAACCCTTCGACACGCAATACCGGCGGGGCGCATCCTGCGCGCCCCGCCGGTTTCTTTATGTGTGACACTTTGGCCGGCCAGCGCGAAGGTCTTCCTGCTCTTGCTCCTTGCCTTGCTCGAAATTGGGCGGCAGTCCCGCCATTTCCATGATTCCAAACCGAAGCCGGAGAGAGATCAAGAGCAGGAGAGAAGAACGAGGCAGTCCACGCCCGTTGGCTAAGCAGTTGCACTTGTGCTCGATGCCCAATTTCGCGCGCGGCACCCCGATACAGGCAGCCGCACTGGGCGAAACGTTTCGCAGTCCCGGCTGACCGGATACAGAACGGCCCGCCCTCATGAACTTCACTCATGCGGACGGGCCGCCGCATTTCTTGCAGCCACCCCCGCAGCACCGCTGCGGCTGACCGGACTGGCCGAAGTCTACTTCTTCGCGAGCAGCCCGATGACGTTGGCAAGGAGCTTGTTGCAGGGTGCCGGACCTTCCGGGGTGTACTTCTGGAAGATCGGAAGAGCACACGTCTGAACTCCAGTCACGATCAGATCTCGT
>CALDSM010000359.1 GCA_937923585.1 uncultured bacterium | reverse complement strand
GCGGGGCGGCTTGGCGGCGGGGACGGGGCCCGGCGCGATTGCGGGCGGTGCGGTTTCCGGCGCGCCCGTGCCTTCAGGGGTGACCCCGGACGCGGCTGCCGGCACCAGCGGGAGCAGGGGTGCGGCCAGCACATATTGGATGGGGCCGGAGGCGGCAAAACAGATGAACACGCAGACAACCAGCGCGATCATGGAGCGGATGAGGCGGTCGCGCAGTTCCCCGAGGTGCTCGGTGAAGGTCATCCTGGTTTCGTCTTCGGTCATGAACCGGCGTCCTGTTGGGTGTGATCAATTGGCCCGGCGAAAGTCCGCGCCCCGGCGCTCTCCCCGCACGCGCGCGGCTGAAGCGGCAGGCACCCGGCCTGCGGTGCACCGCTCAGTCTGACTGCTCTCCGGACAGGGCCGTTTCAACGGTCCCGTCCACCATTTCCTTGATCGCCTTGCCGGGCTTGAAGGAGACGACCCGCTTGCGCTGAATGGGGACGGCGTCGCCCGTGCGGGGGTTGCGTCCGGTTCGCGCGTTTCTCCGCTTCGTCTCGAACACGCCGAAGTTGCGGATTTCCAGGCGGTCACCCCGCGCCAGCGCCTCAAGAATGCTGTCGAGCGTGGTCTGCACCACGCCCGCCACCTCGTTCTGGGTGAAACCCAGCCGTTCAGCAACGTCTATCACCAGTTCACGCTTGGTCAACGCAAGTTCCTCATGCTCGGATGGAATTTGCCAACCGCCCCGGAGAGACACGGCGGGGACGGCGCGGGACATCACGGGACGGTTACTGGGGAATGGTGGACCCCATCCCCAGCGCACTCTTGTACATGTCGGCGATGCCGAAGAGATTCAGGTAGAACACGATTGCAAGGGCGGCGATCACGGCCCCGATAATCATGAACGTCTTGGTGTTCGGGTTCATCCCCCCGCCGCCGCGGGCGTTCACCATCATGTCCTGCGTGGCGATGAAGACGCGCTCGCCGCGCTCGGCGCGGGACTTTTTGTCCTCGATCACGCCCATGGTCTCGTTGATCGAGATTAATGCGCGGTGCCACTCGGTTTGCAGCTTCTTCAGGGCCACTTCGGACTGGGCGTAGATGGCCTCAAGGCTCGTGGCGCCGCTGACGATGTTCATCGTGTTGCCGTCGAGCGTGTAGTCGTCCAGCAGCGTGTCCTTCAGAACCCGGTGCTCGCGCGCCAGCTTGCTCTTTATCTTGAGAAACTGCTGCTCCAACTGGGCCTTGTTGATGCCCGGATTGGGATAGGAAGTGAGGATCTGGTTGAACAGCAGCCAGTCGTTCATGAACTCCCGGCACAGTTCAACACGCCGCTCCAACTGCTCAACCAACTTCAACTGCTTTTTGTTGAGACCCATGGTAAGAAGATGCTCCTAAAGATGAAAAGAGACCCTTGAGCCAAACAGGGCTACTTTAGCACACGTCCCGGGTCATGTCAAACGGCAAAGACGGTAAGTTTTTGGCCGTTGCGGTTTTACGCAGATTTTACCGGTTTCGGACAGCGGGCAAAACCGACCCGGTTATGGGGGTGCGTCAAGCCTTCGCGCGAAAGCCCATGAAGTTGCGGATCATCGTCTTTCCGTGCTCGGTCAGGATGCTTTCGGGATGGAACTGCACCCCCCAGACGGGATACTCGCGGTGGGCCACCGCCATAATCATGCCGTCCGTCGTCTCGGCGGTGATTTCCAGGCAGTCGGGGCAGGTTTCGCGTTTGATGACGAGCGAATGGTAACGGGTGGCCTTGAACGGCGAGGGGATGCCTGCGAAGAACGGGTTGCCGTTGTGCGTGATGGAGCTGATCTTGCCGTGCATGATGACCCCGGCGCGCACCACATCGCCGCCGTAGGCCGCGCCCATGCTCTGGTGGCCCAGGCACACGCCCAGGATCGGATACTTCGGACCGAGGCGTTTTATGGTCTCGATGGAGATGCCCGCCTCGTAGGGCGTGCAGGGACCGGGCGAAACGACGATGCGGTCCGGATGGAGCGCGTCCAGTTCGTCCACGGTGATGGCATCGTTGCGGAACACGCGCACGTCGCTGTCCAGTTCGCCGAAGTACTGCACCAGGTTGTAGGTGAACGAGTCGTAATTGTCTATGATGATAATCATGATTCGAGCCCCTTCTCGGCGAAGTCCACGGCCTTGAACAGCGCTTTGGCCTTGTTGACGGTTTCCTCGTATTCGCGATCCGGGTCGCTGTCGTAGACGATGCCCGCGCCGGCCTGAAGATAGGCGATGCCGTCCTTCACCACCATCGTGCGGATGAGGATGCAGGTGTCCATGTCGCCGTCGTAGCTGATGTAGCCGCAGCCGCCCGCATAGGGGCCGCGCCGTTCCGGTTCCAGTTCATCAATGATCTGCATGGCGCGGATTTTCGGCGCGCCGCTGACCGTGCCCATGGGGAAGGTCGCCTCCATGGCGTCAAAGGCGTCGCATTCGGGTTTCATCCGGCCGGCCACCTCGCTGACAATGTGCATGACATGCGAGTAGCGCTCGATGACCATGAGCTTGTTCGGCACCGGCGCGACCGTTCCCGGCTGGCTGACCCGGCCCACGTCGTTGCGGCCGAGGTCCACCAGCATGATGTGCTCGGCGGTCTCCTTCTCGTCGGCCATCAGATCCTTTTCGAGCGCCAGGTCCTCTTCCGGCGTCGCGCCGCGTTTGCGCGTGCCCGCGATGGGCCGCACCATGCAGGCGCCCCGCCTGACCTGGGTCATCACCTCGGGGCTCGACCCGACCAGCGCAAACTCGGGGAACTGCACCAGCAGCATGTAGGGCGATGGGTTGATGCAGCGCAGTGCGCGGTAGAGGTTGGCCGGGCTCGCCCCCACGGGACGGCGGAACCGCTGCGAGAGCACCACCTGGAAGATGTCGCCCGCGCAGATGTACTCCTTCGCCTTGCTGACGGCGTCGCAAAAAGCCTCGCGGGTGAAGTTCGATTCCGGCGTCGCCTCCCCGTCGGGCGCGTTGTGCAGGCGCTCCGTGCTGACCACCAGCGGGCCGCGCAGTTTCTGCTCGATCTCGCCAATTTTGCGCACCGCCTCGTTGTACACCGCATCGGCGTTGTCGTTGCAGTGCGCGTTCGACACGATCTGAATCTTGTTCTTCACATGGTCGAACACGACGATGGTGTCGGTGATCATGAAGTAGAGGTCGGGCAGGTTGAGCGGATCGGGGTTGGCATCGGGCAGCTTTTCGAAGAAGCGCACCTGGTCGTAGGAGAGGTAGCCCACCGCGCCGCCGTGGAAGGCCGGCAGGCCGGGCACCTTGATCGGCTCGTACTGCGCCATGAGCGCGCGCAGTTCGCGCAGCGGGTTGTCCGACTCGAACGACTCCTCCACCCCGTTGCGGATGACCGCGCCGTGGCGGCCCTTGGACCGGAACACGATGGAGGGGTTGGCGCCAAGGAAGGAGTACTGGCCGATGACCTCGGCCTTCTCCACGCTTTCGAGGAGAAAGGCGTACTGCCGGTTGCGGGAGATTTTGAGGTACGCCGTGACGGGCGTTTCAAGGTCGGCAAGGATTTCCTTGTAGACGGGCACCACGGCATTGGGCCGGGCGATCTTGCGGAATTCATCGAGACTGGGATAAATCATGGGATGTTCCTTTATGGGCAACGCCACGCCTTGCGTGGCCAATTCGAGTCAACAGAAAAGGGATCAGACGGAGTTCAGGCGTTGTTGGCTAAGCCACACCATCGCCAGACCTGTTGCTCGATACGGAACATCGTGTCTCCTGACTGGGAACGCCGGCATCCCTGCCGACTCCGGGAGTTCAAACCACAGCCATTAGGATTGCACAAGCGCGTCACAAGACGCAAATCGCCTCGCCACGCGGCGCGCACGTTTTGGTCCCCCTCGGAAGATGAGAGCGACAGAAGTCGCGGGCGAAAGTCCCCCCTGGAGGGGGGATCTAGGACTTCTGTCCTCTCCATCTTGAAAGGGGGACTGAAACAGGCGCGTTCTCTTGGCTAGAACCGCACCGGCACGCCGTGCTCCGCCAAATACTCCTTCGCCTCCCGGATGGTCGTTTCCTGGAAGTGGAAGATGGACGCTGCCAACGCCGCGTCCGCGCCGCCCTCCTGCAACGCCGCCCGCAGGTGGTCCAGCGTGCCCGCGCCGCCGCTGGCAATCACCGGAATGCTCACGCTGTCGGCGATCTTGCGCGTCAGCTCGATGTCATAGCCGTCTTTCGTGCCGTCGCAGTCCATGCAGGTCAGCAGGATTTCGCCCGCGCCGCGGCGCTCGGCCTCAATGGCCCACGCCACCGGTTCCAGTTCCGTGGCCCGGCCCCCGTCGCGGCCGCCGTGGCTTTTCACGTAATAGCCGCCGCCCTCCTCGGGCGGGCGCTTCTTCGCATCAATGGCCACCACGATGCACTGCGCGCCGAAACGCGACGCGGCCCGCGTGATGAACTCGGGGTTTTCGATGGCGGGCGTGTTCACCGACACCTTGTCGGCGCCCGCGTTGAGCATCTTGCGGATGTCCTCGATGGTGCGGATGCCCCCGCCCACACAGAGCGGCATGAACACCTGCTCCGCCGTGCGGCGCACCACGTCCAGCATCGTGTCGCGGTTGTCCGTCGAGGCGCGGATATCGAGGAACACCAATTCGTCGGCGCGCTCCTCGTCATAGCGCTTGGCAATCTCGACGGGGTCACCCGCATCGCGCAGACCCAGGAACTTCACGCCTTTCACCACGCGGCCGTCGGCCACGTCCAGGCAGGGGATGATTCGTTTGGCTAACATGCTATGTAATCTCTTTCAACGAAAGTATGTTGCCCCCGTATTCCACATGCCCCAACCTGTTGGTCGCACCTGTGGGGATATCTGGAGGAGAACCGCTAGGGCTCTTTGATTGCAGCGGCCACACCACCTCTTTACTTCGACGGTGTTGTTCCCTGACACTGCGAAACTCTGCAGCTAGAACCGGACGGTCATTTAATCTTGCCGCGAACGTTGAATTTTGGCTGCTCTTGTAACCGCGAAATATCAAGGGCTCCACGCCAAACATCACGACGTGCCTTGTCAACAGCTACACGAGTCGCGACTATTTCGCGTTTGTAGAAGTCAGCAACATCACTCAGTTTTTTGAGCGTCTTTTGCATTTTTGTTGCCCTTCGGGTTGCCGAGTTTCTTTGCCGTATTGACTTTGGCCTTTGGTGCTGTATGAACGGGCAGTTCAATTAACTCAACCAACGTGCCTTTTGACTGAAGGAGCGCGAGTCTTAACTCGTCTAGAAGTGCTTCCTCTTCGTTTGAGACCATTCTCGCCGGCAGACCTAAAGACGTCAATTCCTCTGCATCAATGGCAAATCCATGGTTAGGATACCATTTCACGAGCTTCTTTACAACAGGATCGGCCTTTTCTTCGGCCCACCCCATATACCGCGTCAAGATCATTATCCCATACCGTTCACCAATCTCGAGTGCGCGTGCATATTCTCCGATCTTCTTGGGGTCGAGTTGGTGATAGAGCGTACCGCTGGTATTCCCAGAAAAGTCAGCCGCCAGTTTTATTGCTTCAGCGATCTTCATGCCGCTTCGCTGGAAAATGAGCTTCGTCGCTATGTCCAGAGTTTCAATCGTGTGGAGTTGGACTTGTTCAAGTGCCTTGAAGCCATTTAGCGCATACGCATACGTTGGCGAAGTGCCGTCCTGTTCCTCTCGTATCTGAGTGTCAAGCGGCCCGAGTTCAGACAATGTTGTGAGAAGAATACTGTTTCCGCCGAGGCACATAAGTGTCCCCGCACTTTTTGCAAACAATGGTACTATCATATTAACTGTACTAGCTGAATACCGTATAAGCTTCGTAATGTTGAAGGCTGCGTCAATGTCGCCTCCTGGAGTCTGAAGAATAACATCGAGCGTCTTGAACTTCTTCCCAAACAACTTCCTCTGCAAGGTTAGGCTGTTCTTCTTTTCAACCTCCTTAAGGTCCAGAACCAAAACCGGGTTTTGGCGAAGACTCATGAGCTTCTTCGACAGATCAACGATTCCCTCGACCGGTTTGCTCATCTTTCACCATCCTCTCTGTTCGGGCACCGTCAACGGAGACTATGCTACACCGATTCAAAGGCTAGATACAAAAGGCCCATCAGCCTGTAGAATACTTCAACATTATTCCCATCCTCGGAAACTCTGAAGCCCGAACGGCAACATCAGCATCGGCGCCACGGCCTGACCTGGGGCCGGTTCAGCCGTATCCAGGTATTGCACCAGCAGCGCGCAGCGGTCTGCGTCAATGAGGTGGTCATTGCCCTTGTCGTAGCGCACGCGGCCCTGCGCGTCCACGGTGCAGGCGTGGGAGGCGTATTCGGTCTCGCGGTCGGGCAGCGCGGGAAAGACTATCGTGCGCGCGGCCATGCGGGTGCGGAGCAGGTCGGTCATGAACTCCTTGGTGCGGCGGCGGGCGGGGGTGCCGTCGGGCAGGATGCCCGCGTCGGTGACACTGCCGAACTCAAAGGCGTGCACCCGGGCGCACCATTCCTCGCCGCGCGTCATGAGCCGGTGGCTGACGGCGCGGCCGTTGTTGCCCGCGTCAATGCCGATGGCGACGAAGTCCCAGGCACGGTCGAGCGCGACGATGACGTCCTCCTGCCGGGCGTAGTTGACGCCTTCGAGGCGGACGCGGAGCACGTTGACCAGGTGCGGCGGCGCGTCGCGGTAGACGACGAATTCGGAAGGGTCGCGGGCATAGCCGAGGTCGCAGCCGAGGTAATACCGGCCGACCTGTTCGGGCGTGGGCGGGTCGAAGGAATCGTCGCTGCGCAGCACGATGGAGACGACGGGCAGGGCGGGATCAATGCAGGCCTGGTAGTCGTCGAGCGAGAAGACGCCGTGGGCGGGCTCTCCGTGCCGGCCGAGCACCCGGTGGAGGTAGCCGGGTGAATCCGTGCCGCCGTAGAGCCGGGCCAGTTCGGCGTCCTTTTCGGGGGTGTAGTCGGGATGGATGGTGGAGGGCCAGTGGACCTGCACGGCCGTGCGGTCCTGCGTCATGCGATAGAAGCTGTTGCGCAGGCCGTTGGGCACGCCGTAGACCCAGCGGCGCCCGTGCGCGTTGAGCGCCTGGAGCAGTTCGCCCCAGGCGGTCTCGGTCAGTTCCTGCGCCTCATCCACGATCTGCCAGTCCACATGCATGCCCTGGAAATTGACGCCGCGCGGCCCGGCGATGCGGCCCCACAGCGTGAACCCGTTGTCAAACCGGAAATGCCAGGACGGGGTGCGGCGCATTTCGACCAGATTCGCGGCCAGTTCGGGGATGGTTTCAAAGCGGCGGCAGAGCCGGTGCATGAGCGGGTAGAGGTGGTTCTCGCACTGTGTCGCGATAAGCATCTGCCGGCCGGAGAAAAACATCGCGGCCCAGCAGGCGGTGATTTCGATTTCGGTGGTCTTGCCCACGTCGCGGCCGTCGCAGTGGACTTTGCGCGGGGCCCGCGATTCCAGCGAGTCGCGCTGGTAATCGCGCACCTGCCACGGGGTGCCGTCGGGCAAGGTGAAGTGCTGGCGGGTGAACTCCTCGCGGCTGGCCACGGCCAGCCAGTGGTCATGCCGTTCAGGGCGGACACCGCGGTCGCGAAGAAGGCGGCGGAGACGGTTGATATTCATGGACAGGGCTCTCCGTTTGAAGATGCGTGACAACGAGGGGAGGGAAAAATCAGAGACCGGTTAATTCGGCGCTTGCCTGAGACAATGTCCGATCAAGGGCCGGTTTTCGTACCGCAGGCGTCCCGCCTGCCTTGTTCTTCCGTTTCGCAACTTCAGTCCATGTACAAAGCCAAGGCGGGACGCCTGCGTTACGAGACGGAGAAAGGATGAAGACAGAGTAACGGCGATGGCCGACAGACGCGGCGCAATAAGGCGGGAGACAGTTCGGGCGTTGGGTGCCGATGGGGAAGGGAGATATGCTTCAGGCGCGACGGAGACGGCGGTTGCGCAGACTGTTCATAATCGCCATAAAGCAAAGAAAAGGAATCATTTAGGAAGCCATACCTTTACGGGAATGTTGCGGCGGCCCCACCGAAGAGCCTCCTTGTGCGAATCGCAGTAAATGTCGATCTTGGACGATCCTTTCACGGCACTGCCGCGGTCCTCAACCCGACCGTATCCGTAACCGGGCACATACATTACCGTTCCAAACGGATAATGTGACGTGTCTGCTGCAATGGTCCCCTTTTTTGCCTTTGTGCCGCTGGCGGTGATACCCACTTTCTTGGGCTTTCCCTTGCTGGGACCGCTGGCCACCACCGGCCGAAACAGCCAATTCCGCTTCCAGTTGGTGCATTTCTTGCACGAGTCGTAGCCGGCAACGTTCATCGTCTGCTGCGCGCCCTTTCTAAAATCACGGCCATTCGGTCTGGGACCGGTGGCGCACCCGGTCACGGCCAGGGCCGCGACCAGCAACAGCGGGACAAAAATGCGCAACATACGGAGCTCCATGGGCATAGGATACCATATATTGTGCCCAATGTCCAGAGAAATTTATTGACAAAAGTGCTGTAAAGGCAAAACAAAAGCGTAAATGCCACCCTTTATCCGAAACATGCCCCTATAAGATCAGCACCATGTGTTGCATTTCTTGGCTAAAAGGAGTGGGACAGAAAGACGGAAAGACAGGACTTTGGGAACAACGTGGGGCGGATACAGGCAAGACAGCAGTAATGCCGCGCCTGCCTTGTCGCTGTTTTCCGGCGGGAATCGTGACGGAGATGGTTCATGCGCATTTGCGATTCCGGGGTGCAGGCGATAACAGCACCTCTGCGGGAATTCCCAACCCGTCATGAAGTTTGCGAATCATGGTCAGGCTCAACGGACGCTTTCCGTTCAGCACTTCGGACACTTTGCTCTTGCTGCCAAGGTAGGGAATCATGTCCGCGGCCCGCAACCCGGCCTGCTCCGCGTCGGGGTGTTTCTCCCAGAAACTTCGCCGTGTGCTTCGGGCTATAACACGCATGGCTCTTGTTGCGGCTCCTTCACGTCAGAGCGATCTGTTCCCTTTTTGGGAACAACCTAGTGATTCACGCCAATATGGGATCCGTCAAGTCGCATTGAGTTGCTTCTGATATGGTCCCCTAACCCTGGTGGAGCAAACCTACGCGCCACGGCCTATTGAATAAACCATCAGCATATCGCCATGGCGGATGTACAGGCGCCCGCCGGAGATGACGGGATGAGCCCAGTGGGGCCCTTCGCCCTGGGCGACTTTGAACTTGCTGACGATTTCGTGGGCCGTCGGTGTGGCGCAGCACTGCGGCGAGGCGGTCAGCTCCCTGGTCTCGGCACGGGATA
>CALDSM010000358.1 GCA_937923585.1 uncultured bacterium | reverse complement strand
GGCAACCAAGCGAAGTGACCACCCGCCCAAAGGCCTTCCGACGCCGCTACGGGCCAACCGGCTCCGGGTCCTACCCAACCGACACGCGCTCCGCAAATACAAAGATGGCGCGCCCGGCTGGACTCGAACCAGCGGCATCCAGCTTAGAAGGCTGGCGCTCTATCCGCCTGAGCTACGGGCGCGTATCTGCGGTGAATTATTCCACAGTGCCGTATTGGGTGTCCAGCCAAACTGCCAAAGGCCGTTGAAACGCGGGGTCGGAAAGTCACGGAGCCCCGGACAAGACCGGCCTGACGAAGGATTGGTTCCGACTGCTTCGCCTCGAATCAAAGGCAGCCCCCGGCCTCCGGTCCTCTGTTATACTCTCCCCAAATGAATGAACCCCTCCTGCACGTACTGGTCATTAACTGGAACGGCCGCGAACATCTTCGCGACTGTTTCGATTCTCTCACGGCCAGCAAGTACGGGAACGCGCGCTTTGTGCTGGTGGACAACGGCAGTACGGACGGGTCGGTTGCCTTTGTCCGGGAACACTGCGGCCATGACCCCCGCGTGGAATTCCTGGAACTGTCCGAAAACCTGGGTTGGAGCGGCGGCAACAACGCCGGGATACGCCGCGCGATGGACGCGGGTGCTGCCTATATCTTTCTGCTGAACAACGACACCAGGGTTTCTCCCCGCGCCTTCGAGAAGGTTGTGGCGCTGGCGCAAGCGACTCCGCGGGTCGGTGTCGTGGCGCCCAAGATGGTACTGTTCGGCCAACCCTTTCTGATCAACTCAGTCGGGCTCCTCTGCACCCCCGCCGGCACTAGCTGGGACATCGGCGCGGGACGGCTCGACGGTCCCCAGTGGAACAGCACGAAAGCGGTCATTGGCGCCTGCGGCGGCGCCTGCCTGATTCGCGCGGAGGTGTTCGCAAAGACGGGGGTGTTGCCGGAGGAATTCTCCATCTACCTGGACGACCTGGACCTCTGCCTGCGGGTTTGGGACGCAGGCTATGAAGTGCGGCCCTGCCCCGACGCAGTGGTGGAACACAAATTCAGCGCGTCCATGGGAGAGGGCTACCGGGCACGGCACAAGTACTTTCTTGCGACGCGCAACCGTTTCCTTGTGGTACTTCGCAACTTTCCGTGGGTGTGCATCGTATTGAGCATTCCATGGATTGTCCGGGCGGAGGCGCGGTCCCTGGGCCGTGCGGCGCTGGATGGGCTCTGGTGGCGTTTCGGCGCGCATTTCCGGGCCTGGGCCCATGCCTTTGCGAGTCTTCCCGCATTGTTACTGTACAGGCGGGAACGGGGGAAGCGCGGGCTTTTCATGGGCCGGTTCTGGCCCATGATTCACAGGGATCTCCTGTTCTGCCCCGGTGTTGAGCTGCCCCGGGACGGATGGTATTCGCCCTGCACCGTGCAGGGCCACCCCGTTCGACCGATAAGCGCCGAGGCTTGGATGAACGCGGACGGGGGGCAGTTGCGCCTTTTCCATGCGAATTGCTATCCTGAGTTGGGTTTGACGCATGTGCGCGTGGAAGCCGGGGGAACAACTCTGGCGGTCTTGTCCACGGACGACGCCGACACCACCGTGATTGAAGTTCCGCCCGGCCAGATCCGGTTTGTCGCCGAGCGCATCTTCCGTGCCGAAGACACCGGCGCTCTGACCGAATACGGCGGATGGATCGCCGTCGAACAAGGATGATACATCCTTCTGGGAACACCGACTATGGCTGCTGATGTCCTGGAAATATTCCGTGACCGCGTCCGCCGCGTGGACGAAGCGCTGGAGGCGCGCCTGCCCGCCGCTGCCACCGCCCCCGAGAAGGTCCACGAGGCCATGCGTTATGCGGTCTTCAGCGGCGGCAAGCGTCTCCGCCCCGCCGCGCTGCTCGCCGCCGCAGAAGCACTTGGATGCCGTCCCGAGGCATTCCTTGAGGCCGCATGCGCGGTGGAACTGGCCCACACCACCTCCCTCATTCTCGACGACCTCCCCTGCATGGACAATGCCGAGTCTCGGCGCGGCCGCCCCTGCACGCACAGGCAGTTTGGAGACGCAACGGCGATTCTGGCGGCCACCGCCCTGCTCAGTGAGGCCTTTCGCCTGGTGGCGCGCAACGCCTGCACGCTTGGCAATCCGCAAAACGCCTCTGAGTGCGTGGCGCTGCTTGACGATGCACTGGGCACGCGCGGACTTGTTGGGGGCCAGGAACTCGACCTGCGCCTGACCGGAAAGGATGCCTCGCTGGAAACGGTCATGCATGTGCATGCGCAGAAGGCAGGCGCGCTCTTTGTGGCTGCGGTGTGCCTTCCTTCCGTGCTCGCCGGCGCCGACAGCGCCACCGCACAGCGGCTTTGCGGCTATGCCGCGCCTGTTGGGTTGGCGTTCCAGATTACCGACGACCTGATTGACACCGCCGACCCGGACGAAGACGCGGGCAAATGCACCTTCGTGACGCTGCTTGGTGCAGCGGGTGCCCGGGCACGGGTTGACACCCTGATTGAAGAGGCCATCTCGTCCATTTCGCCCCTGGGCGAGGCGGCGGAAAGCCTGAGGCATCTGGCGCGTTATGTCCAAACCCGGCAAGTCTGACAATTCGGCCCTGTATCTCCGGATTCTCGTCCTGTTCGTCCTGATGGCCGTTGCGGGTGCCGGAGGGCTGTGGGTGGGCAAGTGGTCCGTTCCCGAGGAGACCCCCGCGCTGCCGAAATCGGCAGAGGAACTGGTGCAGATACCGCCGGGAAAACTGGGCCTGAAATCGGCCACCACTGAACCGGATTCGTCCGCGCCGCCGGTGTACTTCTGCGCGAACCCGCAGAACGAAGACGCATGGAAGACTGTGCTCGACGAAGTGGCCATGGCCTCGGAGGCAGACATTCATCAATACATCGTCCCGGTTGCCCTGTCATGGTCTGCGGACACCGCGCCCATAGACCCGCTTTCCATGCTGAAACGTTACATTGCCGCCGATCCCAAGGCAACCTTCTTCGTCCAGATAAGCGTCAATCCCGACGAGACCTGGCGCCAGGCGCATCCGGGTGAACTTATGGTTGTGAACGGCACCCCACAACCCCTGCCCAGCGCCGCCTCAGGGCAGTGGATTGAGGATGCGCGAAGCGCGCTAACCACACTCATGGAGGCTGTGGAGGGGGGCGAGGTGAGCCGGAGGATTTCCGGTTACGTGCTTCGCGGGCTCGCGGATGATCTCTGGTTGCAGCCGACCGAGTATGACCGCTCGGAAGTAAACCGCCAGGGGTTCAGGGACTGGCTCATTCGCCATTACCAGAGTGAGGACGCGTTGCGCAAGGCATGGCACATGCCCGAACTCAATGCCGGTGACATCACCATTCCGGAACGCCCGGAGACAGGCGACCTTGGCCAGGTTTTCTTCCCGCTGCCCGCCGCCCAGCCGTCGGTGGATTTTCTGCGCTATTCCTCCGAAATCACCGCAGAGGCGCTCGCGGCCATGGCATCCCATCTGGCGGCGACCTCCGCCATCAAGCCAGTGCTGCTGGCCAGCTACGGATACAGTCTTGAGCTTGCCTCTAATGCAGCCGGGCACTTCGCCCTTACCAATCTGCTACAAAGCGATTTGGACGGCTTCATCAGCCCCGTTTCTTCCGTGGACCGCGGGTTGGGCGGGGTCGGCGGATTCATGGGGCCGGTACACAGCCTGACATCGCGCGGCAAGACGTGGCTCGTGCTCGATGACACGCGCACCGGCATGCAGCGCGATGAGGCCACGGGCCAGTTCTCCCGCATGCGCGGCGTCCGTGCCGAGGACATTTTCGACGTGCAGCGCCGCAATTTCGCCGCGGCGCTCGTCAACGGGCTGGGCGTTGTCTGGTCCGATCCGAACGGCGAGGGCTGGCTGCATGACAAGGAGCAGTTTGCCGAGTTTGGACGCATGCGCGAAATCTATGCGGCCCATCCCGCCCCTTTCCCGGGCGAGCCGGCCAGTTCGGCCTCCATCGGCGTCAATGTGGTTGTTGACGAGGAATCGCGCTTTTACCAGCAGTGCGACGCAAAGGTAAATGCGCTGCTGCTCAACGGCGGACGGGACGCCTTTCTGCGCGCAGGCGTTCCGGCGCGGTTTGTGCTTCTTCGCGATGTGATTGAGGGACTGGCTCCGCCCGCGCCTGTCTACTGTTTCACCAACGCCTTCCGGCTTTCCCCCGCGGACCGCGATGCCCTCCGGGACCGTCTGGGGCGGGAAGGCGCGTGTGCCATCTGGCTGTACGCTCCCGGCTACGTGGACGCCACCGGCTCGGCGGACAACATCTCTGCCACCACGGGCATGACGGTAAAAACGTTTGACAAGACCGCCGAAAGCTCGTCTGTCTTCCGGATTCCCGGACCGTTTCTTTCGGAAAGTTCGGTCATTGGCCAGCCAGCGGCATGGAACCCGCTTTTCTACATTGATGATGCCGGTGCGGACGTGCTGGCAGAGTACAAATCCTCCGGCAAACCGAGCGTGGCGGTGAAGTCCCAGCCGGACGGATGGACCTCCGTCTATGTGGCTGAACCGGGCGTTTCGGCTGCATTGGTATGCGAACTGCTGCGCATTCTTGAGCAGCCGCTCTTCGTGCAGCCGGGAGACATCAACTACTACGACACCGTTTACGCCGGGGGGAATCTGCTGGCCATCCACGGAAGCCAGGAAGGCAAGCGCACCGTTACCCTGGGCGGATTCTTTGACATTGCCGACCTCTTTGACTCCTCCATTGGATGGGTTCAGAAGGACGGATTTCTGCTTCCAATGCATGCCGGAGAAACGCGGCTGTTCACGCTCAAACCCATCTGAGGGATGCGGTGGCGGAAGGGCAGGCGATCCTGTTACTGTCGTCCCGGAACATAATTTTGGCGTTTACAGTTGCGTTGTTTGCATTACGGACAAAAAACGGCTATTCTCAAACCAATGAGAAGTACGCGGTGTCCGCAAGCCGGATGCGTGGTGGGTTGACAGTTAAGGGCAAGACTTGGTGCGTTCGGCATGGTCCGAATGAACAGGCCTTTGAGGGAGAATCATGGCAGGTGGCTCTGAGAAGATAACGCGCGGCGAAGACCCAATGCGGCTTTGTCCGGAGTGCCGGATGCCCATAAGCATTCTGGCGAACCGTTGCCGCTACTGCGGTTCCACCGTGGGAAAGCCGCGCAAAGAGGTGGAAACCCTCACGGTTGAGGATTTGGGCGGGGAGGCGCGTTCGAACTACACCGTCTCCGGCAATGTGAAAGAGGCGCTTCAGTCGTTCATGACCGAGGAGAAGGCGACCTCCGACGCCAAGGCCCGCGAGCGCGAACAGCAGAAGAGCTGGTTTGGCCGGAGGAAGGCACCCGCCGCCCCGTCCAGTCCGGGAGGCACATCCCTGCCTCCGCTGGACGCTGCCCGGCATGACCTTGCATCCTCGCTGGGGCTGGACGACCTTTCGACGAGCAGCCGCATGCGCAGGGGACCCTCCGCCGCGCAGGAATGGACGCGCAGAGCCGTTTATGCCGGTGTCACCATCGTGGCACTGGCCGTTCTCTGGTTCGCCGTCAGCATTGGGCACAGGAAATACTCGGACTACCAGGAGCGCAACAAGCCCCAGACGACGGTATATCCCAACCGGGCGCCGGAGATGCTGGCCTCCGGCTCGCCCATGGTCGAGGTGATGGAGGAGGCGCTGGTCGCCGTCAAGCAGAATGACACGCCCGAATACCGGGCCATAGCCGAAACGATGCGGGTCAAGTTTATCGAGGACGTTGAGAAGCGCCTCAATGCCATCCCCTATGACCGCAACGCACTTGATTCTGCCTCCACGGACGCCTCCCGGATCGGCATGAAGGACAGCGATGTGCGCATTATCAAACTCATGGAGAAGGTCAACGGGGAGTTGAACTGTTACAAGTTCGTTCTGGCCAGCGTGGATCAGGAAAAGAAGACCGCCACGTTCCGGCTGAACAATCCAAACATTCCCAACCGCGAGCAGACGGTCTCCGAGGGAGACTACCTGCAAGACCGTTTCATTGTGAGGCGCATAGGGCCGAATTTTGTGCGGCTTGACGACCCCAAGATTGTCTCCGCCAGTGGCACGGCCCGATCCGTCACTGCCCGCGTAATGATGCCCGTATCGGCAAATTGACTTTGGCGGCGCTGAGAAATGTGCTATAGTCTCGGGCGAATCTGCATCAACACAGGACGTTACGGCGTCCATGCAAAGGGTTTCTCATCAATGACTTCACGCATCATGGGCCTGCTGCTCTCGGCGGCAATTGTGGCAAGTCTGTCGTCCTGCACCACGCTCAAAGGCTGGTTCGGCGGCGGAGACAGCAAGGAAGCCGCGGCAACCGCAGCCACCACGGACGGCCCGGTCGCCATCGCATCCAAAGAACAGGCGGAGTCGCGGCTTCAGGACACGGTCAAGAAGCACATTCTCTCGGAATTGCGCCGCGGCGAGAAGGCCAAGCCGGATCTGGTGCAGAAGCGCCCCTATTACTACAGGGAATATGTCGAGTATCCGGACGGTACAGACAGCTTCGACATTCAGATGCGCGACAACGATTCGCGCACCCGCCCGTTCCTTGCCGAGGTAAAGTTGAACAAGACACGTTTCAGCACACGCATGTACCGGGAGCGTGACCGGGCGGAGGAAGACGGCAACTTCCTTCGGGACACGGGGACCGAAACGCTCAGCTATGAACTGCGGAACGGGCGCTGGCACCGGGTCGGAAGCCTGTACGTGGCGGCCAAGACCGAAGAAAACGTAGCGGGCGAGTGGGTTCCCCGGCGCGACGAAACCGTGCGCGTCTCCCCCGCGGAAAACAGTCCAGGCTGGTTCAGTCGCACGTGGTCCAAGGTCACCGGACGGGACACTGAATAGGCCGGCCAGGGGGCATAATGCCCAACCCATCCATCGAAACGCCCGCATGCGGTGGCCCTTCCGGCAGCGCGCGCATGCTCCTGTTCGCGGTCATCATTGCGGGATCTGCGGTCCTCTCCGCTGCCCTGCGTCCAGGACTGTTCGTCGGTGACACGGTCACGAGCCGGCTTGCAACCGTTTATGCCCTGGTGCATGACGGGACGTGGCGCATAGACCGTCCCGCCGATCTTCCCCCCAACCCCTTTGAGGGGCAGTGCGTGGACAAAGTCATGGTTGGTGGCCGTCTGTTGTCCAGCAAACCGCCCGTGATGCCGCTCCTTATGACCTCCGAATACATGCTGCTGCGCACGGCAGGCGGGTTTGATTTGGACAAGAAGGAGGACCTGCGTCCCATCCTTACTTTCATGGTGTTTACGCTGTGTCAGGCAAGTCTTGCGATAGGACTAGCCTTCTTTGCGGCCACCGTTGCACTGTTCATCAGCAATCCCTGGCGTGCCTCGATCCCAGTGGCACTGATTGCCTTTGCATCGCCGCTTCCCGGGTATGCCCAACAGTTGAACAACCACACGCCCGCGGCCGCCGCTTTGATGGCGGCGCTGTACTTTGCCCTCGCTATCGGAACCGGAAAGAGGCCTCCGGCCCCCTGGCGTTTTGCCGCGTTCGGTTTCTGTTCGGCGCTCGTGTTCGTCTTCGACCTTCCGACCGTCATCTTTGCCGCCGTTGCCGGTCTCCTGCTGGCTTGGCGGTTTCCCCGACAGACGCTTCTGTGGGCGTCTTTGGGTGCCGCGCTGCCGATGGTGTTGCATTTGGGCGGATTGTGGCTGGCCACCGGTGACCTCAGGCCGGTGCAGATGCGGGAGAACACCTATCTCTATGAAGCGTCCTACTGGCGTAATCCCCTCGGGATTGATGCGCTAAACGAACCGAAGGCTGTTTATCTGTTTAACATCACGCTTGGCCGTGTTGGTGCGTTTGTGTTGTTTCCCGTGCTTTTTGTGGCGGTTTTTGGCGCAGTGAAAACCCTGCGCCGCAATATCAACCAGTTGCGCATTCCTGTCTTCTTCGCGGTATGCGCTTTCCTTGTGCTCACGGCATACTACGTCAAAAGCACCAACAACTACGGCGGAGCTTCCTATGGATTCCGCTGGTACCTTGGCTGTGTGCCGGTGCTGCTGCTGATGGGAATTCCCGTCTTTGACCGGCTTCGGTCTCCGCTTGGGTGGGCGTTGCTGCTTTGTGCGGCAGGTGTTTCGGCCTATTCGGCTTGGGAGTGCCTGCAGGCACCGTGGGGCATGGACCGGGAGTGGACCTCCCGGCTGTTATTCGGTCCCGCTGTCTGAGGGAAGGCTTTTGACCGCCGCTTCCTGCACGGGCAGTCTCTTCCGGATTTCTCCGGCGAGCCTAATCCAATCCTGCACCGTAACGGTCTGCGGTCGGCGTCCGGGGTCTATACCCACGGACTCCAGTGCTTCGATGACAGACTCCTTGGGCGCGCCGAACGCGCCGGAATGGGTCAGTCCGTTACGCAGCGTCTTGCGGCGCTGGCTGAATGCGGCCCGCACCACCCGCATCACGAAGCGCATGTCTGCCTCAGGCATGGGCGCGGGCCGGCGCACCCGGAACCGCACAACAGCACTGTCCACATTAGGCTTTGGCACGAAACAGGTTGCAGGCACCCGGTGGACCAGATCCACCTCGGCCCTGAGCGCCGCGGCGACGGTCAGGACGCCGTATTCCGGAGTGTTCACCGCCGCCACCAGGCGCTGCCCCACCTCCAATTGCACCATCACCACGATGCGTGAAAAGAACACCGGCGCCTCCAGGAAATGAAAGAGCACCGGTGTGGTGATGTAGTAGGGCAGGTTGGAGACCATCTTCAACTCGGTCGCGCCGGGAAGATATTCGTTGACGAGTTCCGCGAGACTGTGGTTTAGAATGTCGCCGCGAAACAGGCGAACGTGGGACATTTCACCGAACTGGTCCTGCAGGCAGGGCATAAACGAGGGGTCAATCTCCACGCAAAGCAACCGGCCGGCCTTGCGGCAGAGACGCCGGGTCAGCGCACCCAGGCCTGACCCCACCTCAATGACATCGTCCTGCTGTTCCAGCCCGGCGGCCTCAACCATGATCGCGTTAATGTTGTCGTCCAGCAGCAGATTCTGCCCCAGCCCCTTCTTGAAGCGTATGCCGTACTTCTGGCAAAGCTCGCGCAGGGGAATCGCTTTGGGAAGAGCGGCCATGACGGGCTCACCAGGCTTTTGCATTTCGTTTGCCATGGCGTGGGCCTATTTCTGCGTCAACGTCACGGTAAACTGGGCGTTATCCGGGGCATCAAAGTCCAGTAAGACAGGAATGTTGCGCGGGGCGGTGCCCTCGGGGGCTCTTGCCGCGGGCGGCCTTACCGGAATGTCTATCAGCACCAGCGCCGCATTCGTACTCATGCCTGCGGTCCCGTCCGTGCCGGTACTGAAAGTTCCCATGGCGGTCGCCAACGGAGTGCCGATTTCAAAATCAGGCTCGGCCACGCTGAATTGTCCGCTCAACTTCCACTTTCCCGGCCCCGTTGCAATGATCGTGCCGCTCAGGTTGAACGTTCCCTTGAACGTGAATCCGCCGCCATCTTTCACCGACTCCACCGCCACGCTGGCATTGGCCTTTCCCAAGGGATCTATCTTGAGGGAGGCGACGGGTTGGCCGTCCCGGGTCTGCTCCGGGGCCGGCGTCTGAACGGACGGCACGTCCGCCCCATTTACGGCGGCGGGTGCGGCGGACGGGGCATATTCCGCCGCGGCGGGCACCGGGGTTTCCGTGTTCTTCGGTTCGGAGGGAATGCACCCCGAAAGCAAGAGTATCGCAGCAAGAACGGGCACCGCAGGCTTCCAAGACTGACCGGCCCATGCCAAGATTCGCTTCATACGGCAGACTCCCAATTTCGATGGCAAACACAGCGCAACTTGCGCGAAGACAGGGGCAGTTATCGTACAGCACGGGGCGGCACAAAACAACGTACTTGGGAATTCAGACTGCGAATCGAATGCGTTGCGCGGAACCTGCGACGCGCCGCCGCCCCCAAAACCTGTTTGAAGCAGTGTCACTTTTCCCTTTAAGAACCCCCTCCCGGCTTGCTATACTGACCTTGTCCCAAGGGATGGTGCAATGGGCTTTGCGCCGAATCGGGCTCGGGCGGCCTGTGCGTCCGAAGATCTGCCCTGCGGGAACGGACTAAACTGGCTGCCGTGTTTGTGCCACCGGCCGTCGCCGAAGACTCTTTTCGGCTGCGGTACTTCTACGGTGGGCGCAGACCGCGTTTCTGAGCATTGAAGGAGACTGCGGGATGGGGTTTGACTTGGTGACCGTCGGCGTTGTCTGCGCGGATGTTATGGTGCGTCCGGTGGACACGATTCCGCCGCGCGGCACGCTGGGAGTGGTGCCCATGCTGGGCATGCACCTGGGCGGGCTGGCGGGGGTGACGGCGATTGTGTGCAGCCGCCTCGGCGGCCGTTCGGCGTTTGTGGGGCGCCTGGGCCGCGACAGTTTTGGCGATTTCCTGCTGGCAAAACTCCACGAAAACGGCGTCAACACGGCGGGCGTACACCGGGTGGACAACTGCAACTCGTCGGCCACCGTGGTTTTGATCAGCGACGACGGCGAGCGCACCTTCCTCCACCACATGGGCACCAATGCGGAGACCTCGGAGGAGG
>CALDSM010000357.1 GCA_937923585.1 uncultured bacterium | reverse complement strand
AAGGGATACACATCATGTTCTCTCTGCGCATTCTCTGCGTTCTTGAGGAGAATTGCCCCTTTTTCCCAGTTTCAGGGCGAACACGCATTTCATGATGGCTGAATCAAACAAGCGGCCCTCACGCCGCAGCTATGATGTTGTCATTTCGGCCAGTCTGTCCGGCATAATAGGCGAGATGTACACCGCCGTATCCGGCGGGGCCCCATTGCGTTCTTGAACTTCAAATTCTTGTTGTTGTAGCGGTTGCGCGGGAAAAACACCAGGAGGTCGGTCCATGCGAATGACGATGGCGCAGGCAGTGATTCTGTTTCTGAAGAACCAGTACACCGAACGGGACGGGGTGGAACAGCCGCTCTTTGCCGGATGCTTCGGCATTTTCGGCCACGGCTGCGTGGCGGGCATCGGCCAGGCGCTGCAGCAGAATCCCGATTTCCGCTTCCGCCAAATCCGCAACGAGCAGGCCATGGTCCATGCGGCGGCGGGCTATGCGAAAATGAAGAACCGCCTGCAGACCTTTGCCTGCGTCACCTCCATCGGTCCCGGCGCGACCAACATGGTCACCGGCGCGGCGGGCGCTACGGTCAACCGGCTGCCTGTGCTGCTCTTGCCGGGCGACATCTTCGCGCGGCGTAACGTGGCCCCCGTGCTCCAGCAGCTCGAATCGGAGCATAGCCAGGACATCTCGGTCAACGACTGCTTCAAGCCGGTCAGCCGCTACTGGGACCGCATCAACCGGCCCGACCAGATCCTGTGCGCGCTGCCCGAGGCGATGCGCGTGCTGACCAGCCCGGCCGACACGGGCGCGGTGACGCTGGCGCTGCCGCAGGACGTGCAGGCCGAGGCCTATGACTATCCCGAAGACTTCTTCAAGAGGCGCGTCTGGCACGTTCCGCGCGTGCGTGCGGACAAAGCCGCGCTTGCGCGGGCGGCGGAGTGGATTCGCGGTGCGAAGAAACCCATGATCGTGGCCGGCGGCGGCGTGATCTACAGCGACGCCTGCGACGCGCTCAAGGCGTTTGTGGACAAGACCGGCATCCCCGTCGGCGAAACGATGGCTGGCAAGGGCAGCCTGCGCTATGACAACCCGCTGAACATGGGTGCCGTGGGCGTGACGGGCACGAGTGCGGCCAACGCCATCGCGCTCGAAGCGGACCTGGTGATCGGCATTGGCACGCGTTACAGCGACTTCACCACCGCCAGCAAGACCCAATGGCAGAACCCGAACGTGCGCTTCGTCAACATCAATGTCGCCGAATTCGATGCGAACAAGCATTGCGCCATGCCGGTGCAGGGTGACGCCTGCGCCGTGCTGGAGGAACTGGGCGAGGCGCTGTCCGGCTTCCAGACGGATGCCGCCTACCAGGCCAAGGCCCGCGCGCTGCACGACGCCTGGGAGGCCGAAGTGGACCGCATCTACGCCATCCGCAACACGCCGCTCACGAGCCAGGGTGAACTGGTCGGCGCGATAAACGAGATCGGCAGGCCCGAGAGCATCATGGTGTGCGCGTCGGGCTCGCTGCCGGGCGACCTGCACAAGCTGTGGCGCTCCCGGCACCCGAAGAACTACCACCTCGAATACGGCTACAGTTGCATGGGCTACGAAATCGCCGGCGGACTGGGCGTGAAGATGGCAGCACCCGACCGCGACGTGTACATCATGCAGGGCGACGGCGGCTATCTCATGATGAACTCCGAAATAGTCACCTCGATCCA
>CALDSM010000356.1 GCA_937923585.1 uncultured bacterium | reverse complement strand
CGAGATCTGATCGTGACTGGAGTTCAGACGTGTGCTCTTCCGATCTCCTATCTTCCGCGGTTCGCCCGCCTCAATCACCCTGGTATTGCGGACGGGAAACACATATTCCGCGCCGGTCTCATAGGCGCGGATCCTGTCGTGCATCGGCTTGTGGCAGGTGGTGTAGGTGCTGCCGGAGAAGTCGCGCCCCCAGGGGTCGCCCGTGTTGTCCGGATCGCCGGGACCGTCGTCCGCCGCCTGCAATGCGCGGCTGCGCGGTCCAAAGGCCGTGTCCGCGCGCATAATTGCCCCGGTCATGGGCAACCCGTACGAATGCGCCTTGCCGGAGGCATCCACCCACTCCGCCGCCGCCTCCTTCGGGTCGTCGTCAAAAAAGATTTCGCAGCACTCAAAATTGGTCTCAAAGGCCGCGGCGCGCGGGGCAAACGCGGGCGTGCCGTAATGCGCCGGATCGCCGTCGGCAACCAGGTAGTTGTAGCCGATGGTGTGTTTCGCGCCCTGGATGAACGCCACCGCGTCCTCCAGGGTGGCCGATTCCTCCAGCATCTGGCGGGCAATCAGTGTCCACGGTGTGCCATCCAGTTCCTCGCGCGCGCTAAACGCGCCCACTTCGGAGAGCGTCAGCCCTTTCGCGTTCATTCCCGCGAGGCATCCCGTGACGCCCGCATAACCAACCGACACGCAGGCAATGCCACTGTCGGGACGCCAGACCGTGATCAATTTGTCTTCATGCATGCCGCTCTGCGACAGCCAGTCAAGATTGCGCAGCGCGTACATCTTCCCGTTCACGGTCCGCGAACCCCACACTGCGAACATCGTACACGACATGGGCCGCTGCTGCGCCAGGTTCTGGAGCGCCTCCAGCGTCCCGCCGTCAAGAAACTCAAGTGCGCGCTCCTCGCGCTTGTACAGGTCGAAATTCGTGGCGGCCACAATCCTGTGCAGTTCTTGCATGCTAAGCTCGACTCCAGCCGCCGCCGCGCCCTGGGCAATGCCTTCCATTTCGTCCAGGTACCGTTTCGGCGTGTGCGGTGCCATGCGCGCCCAGGCATTGTCCAGAATGTTGTGGACCACGAACTCCGGAAGCCCGGCAGCCTCGAAGATCTTCACCAGCCGGTTGGCATTGCGTTTCACCAAGTCCCCCACCAGCGCGCCGTATTGCCGCCCCATCTGCACGGGCGCGCCGCACACCGAAACCACCGGAATCGGACCGTGCGGCGTGGCGTGGAGGGCGAGCCAGCCCCCTTCAAAAACCTTCTTGGCGGTAAGCGGCGCTGCGCTGACGTGTGTGACTCTTGGCATGGAAACTCCTGTCCTCTGAGTATGGTTGCGGAGCGAGAGTATAGTGAGCAAATGCAGCAGTTTCAACGGCTCGATCAGGCCTTTGCCGGCAGAATCTCCGGAATCGTCTCGCCCGCGGCCTGCATGCGCCGCTTCAGCCGTTCGCGCAATCCGGCGCGCACTTGGTCAGGCGCCGGGTCGGAAACGAGGTTCTTGCGCTCGTGCGGATCGGCCTCCAAATCGTAGAGGTGATCCTCGTGATAGCGTTCTGCCCCACCGTCTTTCCGACCACCCGCATCCTCCGCGGCCCGCACGGCGTATTTCCACTTTGCGGTGCGTATGGCGCGCCCGATGTGGCTTTCACTGATCTGGACAAAGACCTCCTCCGGCCAGTCCTGCGTGTGCCCCTCGGCCAGCGCCTGCAAAGGGCGGCCCCTCATGGGGGCGGGCACCGCAACACCGCCGGAGGCGAGGATGGTCGGCGGCAGGTCAATGAGACTGGCCAGTTCGCTGACGGTCTTGCCGCCGCGAAAGCCCGGGCCGCACACGATCAGGGGAATATGGATGCTGTTGTCATGGCAGGACCGCTTGTATTCCCTGTTGCGCGTGCAGAAATGGCAGGCGTGATCACAGGTGTAGAAGACGAGCGTATTGTCCGCGATGCCCAACGTCTCCAATTCCTTGCGCAGGCGTCCCACCGCGGCGTCCAAGCTGGCGCAACACCCCAGGTAGTCCGGCAACTCAGTCCGCCAGTTGCCCTCGGTGCCTTCCAGATCGGGCGGCACGGGAAAATCCTTGTAGCGTTCCTTCGAGCCTTCCGGCCCCTCGAAATGCCCGTGGTCGTTCTGGTGATGCGGTTCGATGTAGGACAGGAACAGGAAGAACGGTTTCTTCCGGTCGCGTTTTGCGAGGTAGTCCACAGCAAAGTCCGTCAGCGCATCCACGCGGTACCGGCCCTTGGGAAAGTCCACCTGCTTCATGTCGCCGTCAAACATGTGGCCGTCGTAGCCGTGCGATGTGAATTCGAGCACGTCTGATGCGAGCCAGAAATCGTCATAGCCGCCGCGGCATTCCGGGGGCACGGGGGTGGTGCGGTGGTTGGGGTGGTCGCCGGTCGAGGCCAGGTGCCACTTGCCGATGTAGCCCACTTCGTAACCGGCCGGTCTGAGCAGGCGCGGCAGGGTGACCGCGTCCAACGGCAGCGCGATATCGTTGTGCCAGCAGCCGGTCTCGGTGGCATAGAGGCCGGTTTGCAGACAGGCCCGGGCGGGCCCGCACACCGGCTGGCAGGTGAAGGCGTTTTGAAAGCGCACACCTTCCGCGGCCATCGCGTCAAGGTTAGGCGACAGTCCGAGCGCGCGTCCCATGTTGTCACCGTAGCAACCGATTGTGTCGCAGCGCTGCTGGTCACTGAAGATGAACAGAATGTTCGGCTGCCTGCCCTGCGCCGCGCCGACCGCATGGGCACCTGTCAGCGCCGTACCGACGGCCATGCCGCTTCGTTCCATAAAACTGCGCCGGGTGATCCTGCTCTGGCCCATAGAATGTTCCTTTCGTGGCAACTTCGGTGTCGCACCCATTCTAGCGTGTTTTCAATCGCCCATAGAACTCCGGCGCGCGGTGCGCGAAGAACCGTGCGCCGCGTTTCGGCTACACTTGTCCCGGCGGTCCGCGCGAGCGCCTCTGTGCTGCTGCGGACATGCGCGGAGCCCGGAAAGAGACAACGCAAGGAACCGGCCGTGAAACATTACCCGTCCCAACCGCCCATTTCCAGAAGAATGTTTCTACAGCTTGTGGCCGCGGGAGTGCCCGGAATGGCTTGGACGGCGGCCGCAGCGGGGAAAAGAACCTCCGTCCGCGACTGCCTCTGGGCCTGGGCGCATGACACCCGGGCGTATCACGGCCCCGCGTGGGGATTGCCGGACAATTCGGCCCTGACTCCGGTCGAGGGCGCACGGCTCCTCGGTGTGCCGAACATCATATTCATTCGCTACCAGGGGAATCCCGAGCCGCCTTTCGATGCCTACTACGCCCCCTTCAAGTCCATGAGGCGCGTGTTCTGGTCCATCACCGGCGCAGGCGGCGCGACCTCGGACGAAGAACGTGAACAGGTGCTCCGCCTCGCCGAAGCAAACCCGAACATCACAGGCGTTTTTATGGACGACTTCTTCCAGTTCAGCGCCGCTGACAAGCCTCAATGGCTGGCCGAAAACAACGTCCAATTTCCCGTCACGCTCACCGTGACACTGCCCGTCGCACAAGCTGCGGACGCCCTTGAACTGGCGCAATCGGACTGGGATACGGGCGACTACCGGTCCCGGGAGGTGGTGGTGGACGTGACGGGTGACGGCGTGCAGTGGAGCCGGGCAGGTGCGGGATACCTGGCAAACAAGCCCGGCGCACCGCTGCGGATCGC
>CALDSM010000355.1 GCA_937923585.1 uncultured bacterium | reverse complement strand
GATCTTCTTCCGCGGCCTTGGGGTCCTCATTGGCAAGGAGCAGCCCAAGGTCATTGTGCGCGCGGGCGTCGCCGGGGTTCATGGCCAGCGCCTTCTCGAAATAGCCGCGGGCCTCGGCGTCCCTGCCCTGGGCAACCAGTTCCCGGCCCATGAGGTAGTGCAAATCCTGGTTGTCGGGGTCAATGCGGAGCGCTTCCTGGAAACGCTGCTCGGCCTCGGCCTGCCTGCCTTCGGCGGCAAGGATTTTGCCCATTTTGTACAGCACATAGCCGAATTTGGGCGCGGCGCGCAGCGCGGCCTCGTAGTGGCCCATCGCGCCTGCGGTGTCGCCGTCTTCCGCGAGCAGTTCGCCCAACTCGTTGTGCGCACGGGCGTCATTGGGATTGAGCTGGAGCGCCTCTTCGTAACGCTTCGTCGCCTCATCCTTTCGGTCCGCCGCGGCCAGTTCCCGGGCGAGCAGGTAATGCACGTCCTGGTTCATGGGGTCGGCGGCGATGGCCTCCTCATAGCGGCGGATGGCCTCGTCGCGGCGGCCCGTGGCGGCCAGCAGCCGGCCAAGCCGGTCGAGCGCGTACGCGAAGCCGGGCTTGAGCCGCAGCGCCTCCTCGTAATGCTTCATGGCCGTCTCGTTGTCGCCCTGGTCGGCAAAAAACGCGCCCATCTCGTTGTGTGCGCGCGCGTCGCCGGGATTCAGTTGGATGGCCTGTTCAAAGCGCCGCTTCGCCTCGTCCTTGCGGCCTGCGGCGGCCAGTTCGCGGCCCAGCAGGTAGTAGACATCCTGGTTGTTGGGGTCTGCGGCGATGGCCTGCTCATAACGGCGGATGGCCTCATCGCGGCGGCCCATGGCGGCCAGCAGCCGCCCGAGCCGGTCAAGCGCGTAGGCGAAGCCGGGCTTCACCCGCAGCGCCTCCTCGTAATGCTTCAGCGCCTTTTCATGCTCGCCGCGGTCGGCCCAGAACGCGCCCAGCTCGTTGTGCGCGCGCGCATCGTCGGGGTTGATCCGCAGGGCCTCCTCATACTGGTGCTGCGCCTCGTCCATGCGCCCGAGCCGCACGAGTTCGTTGGCCCAGAGATAGCGGGCGTCCTGAAAGGCGGGGTCCATGCGCACGGCCTCGGCAAAGTGGGCCATGCCCTCCTCGGACTTGCCCACCTCAACGAGATCGCGGCCCAGTGTGTAGTGCACGTACTTCTGGTTGGGATCCTGCTTCAGCATTTCCTGAAAGCGCGCGATGGCCTCGTCGCGCCTGCCCATGGCCTTCATGGCGAGACTGATGTTGGACAGCACGTCGCCGTAGTCCGGCACGGCCCGCAGCGCCTCCTCGAAATGGGGCAGCGCGTCGGCCGGATGGTTCTGCCGCAGCAGCAGCGCGCCAAGCGCGTTCTGCGCACGCGCGTCGGCGGGGTTGAGTTTTATGGCTTCGTCGTAGCGCGCGGCGGCGGCGTCAAACTCGCCCCGCTTCTCCAGCACCGCGCCAAGGTGATAGAGCACGTCCTGGAAGTTCGGGTCCTTGCGCAACGCGGCCTCGTACTGCCCGACCGCCTCGTTGAGTTTGCCCGCGGCGGCGAAGGCGTTGCCGAGCCGCTGGTGCATGTAGGCCATGCCCTCGTTCACGGCGATGACCGCCCTGCCCTCCTCGATAGCCTTGTCGAGCTGGCCGGTGCGCAGATAGGAGTCGGCGCGCTGGTAGTGCCAGCGGCCCAGGTCGGGCTTGTACGGCACCCACTGCACCGAGAAGGCACCCAGCAAAAGCACGAAGACAATCACGCCGACGGCAGCCCGGAACGGGCGCTGTTCGCGCAGCAGCGCAAACAGCCGCGCGACGCCGTAGCCGCCGATGAGAAACAGCAGCGGAATGACGGGCACACGGGCGCGCCCGTTCACGAAGAACAACAGGAACGAGCCGAGGTAGGCGGCAATGAAGAACAGGACCATGACGGCCATCTGGCCCGTGCGCGCACCGTCGGCACCGGTGTTGGGCAGGCGTCCGCGCAGGGCATCCATGACGAGCAGCGCCGCACCGAGCCAGAACAGCGCGGCGGCCAGGGGAAAGCGCGGCAGCCAGCGCAGCGCGGGATAGTTCAGCAACTCATGGTGGACAACCTTGTTGCAGGTGATTTCAATGGGCGACCAGAGCAGCACCGCCTTCTCCGCGACACGCTGGAAGGTCAGCCCTGGATGCTCTTTGATGAACGCCCTGGCCTTGTCCGCAAAATACGCGGACACCTCGCCATGCGTCATGTCGGGCCGACCCGCCTCCCTCCGGGCGCCCTTGACGACGTTTATATAGTCCCGTGCGGACCAGTTGCCCGTGCCCTCCAGTTCCTGGAGATACGGCAGCCAGGGGGTGACACCGTCCGAGTCCTTGTCATTGCCGATGAGCAGGTTCTCGCCGAAGTAGGTGGCAATGGGCACAAACTCGCCGGAAGCCACATAGTTGCGGATAGTAATGGGAATCACGGTGGCCACGGTGGCCAGCAGCAGCACGGACCAGGAAATCAGGAGCCGGGCTGTGGGACAGCCGCCCCCGGCTGTCGGCGTACCAGTACTATCCATGGGTTGAAAGGCGGGGGTGCCTGTCCCACATCCTTCTACTGGGCGTTTGGTCTTCCCCCGGCCCCAGGCGACCCAGAGCATCCACAGGGCGGCGAAGGGGCCCAGGCCGAGAATGTTGGGCCGCATCGAGGCGTACACACCGAAAAGCAGACCGGCCAGCAGCATCCATCCAGGACTAAACCGGCGCGACCAGCGGTACAGCGCGTACATCAGCGTCGGCACGATGAAGACGAAAATGGCGGGGTCGTTCAGTTCGCCTTCCCAGTAAACGAAGATACCGTAGACGCTCATGCAAAACGCGGCGATGAGCCCGGCCGCCGCGCCAAACATGGCCCGGCCCAGGAGAAACACCATGATGATGGAGGCCAGGCCCAGGAAGGTGTTGAACACGCGCGAGGCAAGGTAGCTGCCGTCGGTAAAGTAATAAATGACCGCAGCTACCTTGCCCCGCGCGTG
>CALDSM010000354.1 GCA_937923585.1 uncultured bacterium | reverse complement strand
ACGAGATCTGATCGTGACTGGAGTTCAGACGTGTGCTCTTCCGATCTAACAGGTCAAGTCCGCCTTGGCGTTTCTGGCCAACGAGCAATGGTTGGAGGGATGTTTAGGCAGGGACGCGATCTCTTTTCCAGACGGGGTAATCGCCACGTCATGGACGCAGGAGACGGCGCTGGCCATGCTGGCGCTGCTGGCCGGAAAGGATCCGGCGCACCACGCGCTGATAAAGAAAGCGGCTGCTTATCTTGTGAACACGCAGCGGGTGCCGCGCAACTATCCCGACCTGTACACCCAGCCCGAGTTTGCGCCGCTTTGGGACACCATTCTCGGCGGTTGGGGGCACCCCTTCAGCAACCGCGACGGCGAGGTGAACATGACTTCCACGTTCTGGGCCCTGGCGGCGCTGGATGAGGCGTACCGCGTACTGGGACCGGCCGCAACCGGCAATGTGGACCCACTCACCTGGACACAGCCCGTGCAAACCATGCTGGACTACCACCAGAAATGGTTCAGTTCGGGCGGCTTCTTTGAGAGCACGGACTTGGTGAATCCCTTCGGGCCGATCTTTCTGACGGACCATGGGCGGCCCACGGCGGCCGGGATGTACGCCAATCTCATCTGCGGACGGGGCATGGATTCACCGCGGACGCAGGCGGCCTATTTCTGGCTGGGCGACCACTTCACGACCGTTGCACATCCGCAGGACGACACCGGCTGCAACAGCAACGGATGTTTCCGTGTTCTTGGCATGGATTATTACTTCACTCACTGGCTCAACCTGTCCAAGGCGCTGGAGTTGGCAGGCAGGAGGGGGCTGCTCGACGAGGGCAACCCTGTGGATTGGCTGCCCCAGATCACGCAGAAGTTGGTGGAGATGCAGAAAGCCGGCGGTTACTGGCTGAATACCGATGCAAAGAACGGACGGGAGCGGTTCTTCAACGCCATGAACACCGCGATGGCGCTGTTGACCATGCAGACATTTTCCCTGCCGGAGGATTCCAAGGCAAAAATGACCGCCAGGCTTCGCGGGGGCGGAAAGGCCGCGTTGACGCTGAATCTTCATGTGTATGACCCCGAAGGCCGTCATCTGGGCATGAACGCGCAGACCGGCTTGCTTGAATCAAACATACCCGGCGCGTCTCTGGTTGATGAACCTGACGGTTCGCAACTGGCGAAATTGCCGCAGCTTGAATCGGGCGCATACCGGTTTGCATTGACCGGCGCAGCCGCCGAGGGCTATGCGCTTGAGTTGCAGGGTTTCGCGGACGGCATTTCCACGCTCAACCGCAAGTTGGAGGGTGTCTTTGACCCTGCTGCGGGTTTCTCCGTTGAAGTGGTTTCGGCCGCCCCATACAACGCGGTTCACTACTACATGCACGGCATGGAGAATGTGGGTGTTGTGCCGGGCGAGGGCGAGGTGGAGGGCGAGGTGGAGGGTGAAGGGGAGGGTGAAGGAGAGGGAGAAGGCGAAGGAGAGGGTGAGCCGAATTGCACGGCACCGTCTCCCCATCCTTCAGATGATTCATGCTACCAGTCGGTTGTTGGGAGTGATTTGTACTGTTGTGAGGCGGGGTGGGACTCCCTGTGTGAATTGCATTACAAGGCCTGCGTGGACGCGACCCCTGCAGCGGTTCCGGGGGTTGCAGGCATGACGCTTGCCGCCGCGTCGGAGGCGTTGGCTGCTGCGGGTCTTACCGTCGGCGCTGTGACGAAGGTCAATGATGCGGCGGTCCCCGCCGGATCAGTCATCAGCCAAGATCCTCTTGCGGGGGCGGAAGCGCCCCGGGGTTCCGCAGTGGCACTGGTACTGTCCTTGGGACCGGCGCCGGTAACCGTGCCCAATGTGGCGGGCATGACCCAGGCGGCGGCGTCCGCCGCGCTCATGGCCGCGGATTTGGTGCTGGGCGCAGTAACTGAACAGCATCATGATTCGGTTCCGGTGGGGCAGGTAACTGCGCAGGACCCTGCCGCGGGCGCAAGTGTCTTGCCGGGTACGGCGGTGGCGCTGGTGATCAGCCTGGGTCCGGCGGCGAACGCGGGCGAACTGTGTGCCGCGGTGGACAACTGTGCATTGACTT
>CALDSM010000353.1 GCA_937923585.1 uncultured bacterium | reverse complement strand
CTTGAACGCAGACACCACCGCGCCCACCGAGGGATAGACCAGCCCGTCGCCGGGTTTGTGGCCGGTTTGTACCATGTACGAGGCGGTCTCGTGGGCGTTGATGCCGTGGGTCATGCTGCGGATGATGGAATACTTGTCGGCCTGCTGGGCCAGCAGCGGCAGCAGTTCGCCGATGCGGATGCCGTCCACGTTGGTCGCGATGGGTTTGTCGAGCGGCCCGCAGTAGTTGCGGCCCGCCTCCGGTTTGGGGTCAAAGGTGTCCAGATGGCAGGGGCCGCCCCACATCCAAATCTGGATGACCGCCTTGGCCGTGGCGGTCTTTGCCGGAGGCTGCGCCCAGAGCGCGCGCTGTCCGAACAGCGCAAGCCCCGCCGCGCCGTACAGGCCCCGCTGCAGGAGCGCCCGGCGGGTGAGGGCGTCTTTGCCGCATGTGTCGTTCATGACCGAGTCCTTGCATTTCGGGGGATGCCGCCCTGCGGCACCCAAAGGCCTAATGCCGGTAGAGAAATTCCTTGGAATTGATGAGCGCCCAGACCAGGTCCGACGCGGCCTGCCTGGGATTGAGGCCCGGTGTTTTGGAGTAGGCCAGGGCGGCCTCCATCTCATCCTTCGTGGGCGGGCGTGACAGCAGGTTCACGTACACGCGCTGGACCACTTCCCTGGGTTTGCCTTTTGTTCCCTTGAAGATGGTTTGGAGGCGCGGGCTGTTTTCAATCTTCTTCTGAATGGCCGTCGAGTTGAGCATGTACAGCCGCTGCGCGTCGGAGGGCTGGTTGTTCCGCTCCGATTCCAGCCCGGTGTCGCGCGAAGGACGGCCGAACATTTCGAGGAAGGCGCTGGTGGTGCTGCCGTCGGCCAGGGTGATGGTCCGTTGATCCTCCGGGATGAAGGCGAAGGGTTCGGGAATGGCGCTCGAATAGGACTCACCTTTCCCGCCAAAACCGTTCAGCGCGTCAATGAGCACCTCGGCCTCCATGCGGCGGACGGGATAGCAGGCGAAACAGGTCTCCGCGTCGGGGTTGTCGGTGCGGGGGATGGGCGACTGCTGGTAGGTGCGGGAATTGAGAATGAGCCGGTAAAGGTGCCGCAGGTCGTAACCGGAAATGACCAGTTCCCTTTCCAGATAGGCCAGCAGTTCAGGATTCACGGGCGGATTGTCCGGGCGGATATCGTCCGGTTCGTGGATAATGCCGCGGCCCATCAGCCAGCACCAGACGCGGTTGACGGCCGCCTTGGCGAACCAGGGATTGTCCTTGGAAAGCAGCCAGGCGGCAAACACGGCGCGGGGGTCCTGGTCGGGGGCTATCTGCAGCGTGACGCCGTCCGGAAACGTGGCCGGGAAGGGCGCATCCGGCATCTTCGGGTCGAGACAGACGATTTCTTCCTTCCACTCGTCCGTCTTCTTGTACAGGATGCGGGAGAAGAAGGCGGCCATGCCGTTGCGCTGGTCCTCGGACCACTTGTCTGTCCGCGTTCCCATGAAGGTCAGCGCCACGGCACTGGCGATGTCCGCCGGTTTGCGGCCCTGAACGGCCCGGTAGAAATTCACCGGCCCAACGCGGAAGTTGCTGCCGCTGGAGGTCAGCAGCGCCCGGGCAAACTCGTTGTAGGGCATGTTGTCGCGCAGCGCGTCATGAATCCAGCGGTGATAGGCCTGCACCGCATTCGGCCAGAGGTTTATGGGGAATTCCGCCTTCACCCGCAGCACATCGCACCATTTCATGGCCCAGTAGTCGGCAAATTCGTCCCGTGCCAGGAGGGCATCCACCAGCAGGGCACGCTTGTCCGGGCGGGTGTCTTTCAGAAAGGGGCCGACCTCCATGGCCGTGGGCAGCGTGCCTATGACGTCCAGGAAGGCCCTGCGGATGAACACCGCGTCGGAACAGGGCCGGGCGGGCTCCATGCCCCGCGCCTGAAGGTTGGCCAGCACGGCCTCGTCCACACCGTTGGCGGGAACGGGACTTTCGGCCATCTCGTAGGGGGTATGCAGTGCGCCGCGGGCGATTTGCGCGAACAGAAGAGCCGGCAGGGATGCCGGCGCTCCCAGTGGGGCGGTGTATGCGCCCAAGGAAAGCGCACAAAGGGCAAAAGCGGCGGCACAGATTCTCATCGCAGTCCTCGAAAAGCCTTGAACGGGCCTGATTCGCGGTGGTTCATCTTCACAATTATACGCGCACAAAGACCGCTGAGTGGAACACATCTTTTCATGAAAGGTTCCACAGACACGGTGCGCCCTGGCAACGGAAGCAGCCGCCACCGGCCCCGGCGATCACTAGTGGCCGCAGTGGACCGTACGGTTACAGCGACGCCGCTTTGGCTTGAGGAATCCAGTAGAGGGCGCAGGCACAGGGTCAACGATGGTAAAATCGGCGTCGTTGCCTCCGCAGTCCATGCAAGCCCGCCGCTTCAATTGTGGTGCATTTTTCGGCTTAAATCGCGGCTTTCGGGCATCTTTCCAGCGCCTTTCATGGCAAGTTGTTTTTTGAGAATTCTAAAGTGTAACTTTAGAATTCTCAAAAAACAACTATGAGGCATGGCTTGACAAATCTAAAGTTATACTTTAGAATTCTCAATATGAAGTACGTGGCCAGACAAATCGAAAAGGGCCTGTTGAAGGCCAGCCGGCACTTCCCGGCCATTATCCTGACCGGCCCGCGCCGTGCCGGCAAGACCACGCTGCTCAAACACTTATTCCCCAAGGCGACCTATGTTTTGATAGAGGATCCCGACGTTATTGCGCGGGTGAGATCAGACCCAAACGGCTTTCTGGATGAATTGAAGGCGCCGGTGATCCTGGACGAGATCCAGAATGTGCCCGAACTGTTCAACTACATCCGGACGCGCATAGACAGAAGCCCGAACAAGAACGGGCTGTGGTTCCTGACGGGATCACAGGAGGCCCCGCTCATGAAGGGCGTGACGGAATCCATGGCGGGCCGCGCGGCGGTGTTTCAACTGTTCCCCTTCTCCATGGCGGAAACACCCAAGGCCGGATTGTTGCGCGGCGGCTTTCCCGAGGTGCTCGCCAAGCCCGGCATGGAGCGGATCTGGTTTCGCTCGTACATCCAGACCTACCTGGAACGCGACGTGCGCGCCGTCAGCACGATCCGGGATCTGGCCACCTATCGGCGCTTTTTGTCCATTTTGGCGAGCCGTTGCGGGCAGATCCTCAACAAGACAGACATCGCTGCGCCGTTGGGGGTCTCCGTGCCCACCATCACGCAATGGCTGGGCATCCTGGAGATCACGGGACAAATCATCCTTGTGCCGCCGTTCTTTGAGAACTTCGGCAAGCGGCTTGTCAAATCACCCAAATTGTACTTCGTGGACTCGGGGCTGGCGTGCCACCTGCTCGGCGTTGAGTCCGAGAAGGCACTTGCGGGTTCGGTGTTCCTGGGACCCATCTTCGAGGGGTTCGTCGCCTCGGAGATCGTGAAAGAGCAGCTTAATTCAGGCAGGGAGCGCGCACTTTATTACTTCCGGGACCAGCAGGGACTGGAGGTGGATTTCGTGGTCCCGCTGGGTGAGAAGTGCCTGGCCCTGCTGGAAGCCAAGGCCACGCAGACGCCAACACCGGAGATGGGGCGCGTGCTGCTGCAACTGGCGCGGAACATTGACACGTATGACACGACGGCCTATGTCGTGCACCGGCCTCGGCCGAAAGCCTCGCCGTTAAGCGTACTATGCTCGGGTGTGCAGGCGATGCCTGCGGATCGAATGCGGAAGATGTTCGAAGACAAGGGTTAATGAGCGCCTGTGGTTAGATTTCAATAAGCGAGCACTTACTCGCGTTTGTAGATCTCAGGCGCCGATACCGACAGTACTTACGTTTAGGTGTAACTAACGCTTGACACCTGCGCAGTAATTTGTAATAATCATTACACATTTGGATTGTGTAGTTGCCGTCAGGAAAGACTATCGACCCTCTGGCGTCAACGAATATCGGAGCACGTGATAGCTGGCATGTAGAATGTTTCAGGCGGCTCTGAGTTAGGTCTGTTTCAGACCGAGCTTGGAGTCGTTTTCGTTTTGCCATCCCATGGAGGAATGAGCAATGAGAGACACATGGGTCTTTGCCGCGCTGTCGGATCGGGTCATGATTGGCCAGATCGGCATCACGCATGGAGGTCGGCCACGGGGACTGGAGCACGACCTTCGTGCAATCCTCGCACGCGAATTCTACCGAAACTCAGGTCTTATGCCTCATTATGAAGTCTACCCAAGAATGGATTTGCAGTTGCCAGGTTTCGATGACAATCCGCCCGAGTATGTTGAGATAAAGTGTGCCGCTCCCGTCTTGGGCACCACAAAGGAGGCACAGGGGGTGCAGAGCAGCATAGTCAAAGATATTACCAAACTGCTTAAATGCCCTGACCACTTCAGGCGGACATTCCTTTACTTCGGTCTGTACGGACTTGCTCCCAAGAGACCCAACCGAGGGAGTCCGCGATGTGAGGAAGTTAGGCAAGAAATTGAGAAGATAGAACTGCTTGCAATGACTACTCAATCTGGAATGACACCGAGCCCAACTGTTCGACCGACAGCTGGGCTCGTTACTTACGTTCCCAATACTGGAGAGCAAGAAGGTCGAATGCTTTATGCATACTGGATGTCATGGTCATAAACGCCTATTCTGGAACCGTTGAACAAGAGAACAAAACAAGAGAACATTGCAGAGATATGCTTTAATGTCGCATGGAAGGACCTGAAGTACACGCTTAACCAAACGGTGCAGTCCGTAGGTAACCTCAGTGGAAATGCAAAGGAGCAGGAAATGATTAGCGGATACTTCCCATCTATCAGAGAAGCAGGGTTGGTCATCTTCTCAGCGTATTGCTGCCTGTCGCTGTCATCTTGTGACCGATCTCTCGCGCTGCCTGACGTCGTCGTCGCTAGCCCCGCAGCTAATCACTCTTCAACGCCCACTGACGCAACTTCAAAGATCCCAAACCCATCGCCGTCCGCAGCGCCCGTCGGCCACGATTCGGGTCAGGCAATCTCCGAGTCAGCGCAGAAGGACTTCTTTCAGATCGGCACCGTCCGACAGGACAAGGCCAAAGAAGATACTTCCTATGATTGTCTCTTCACGATGTTCGCAATCAATAGCTTCACTGTCTCACTTTCTACAGTGATCGCCACAGAAGACCGCATTGTATTAGAACAAGAATACGACAATGTGCTGAACAATCTAAGAATCGGCAACATTGAGGCTGACAAGGAAATCCGAGGTCTTTGCGCCAAGCACTTAGACACCATCACAAATAAGACCTTACGGGAAGAGGAACGCCAACGTTTCCTCGCCGCTTTTGAACGTCGGAAGAAGCAGGCTCTTTTGCAGGCCATTGGCGGTGTCCGTGCTTACGGAGGCGATCCCTATTCCTTCCTTCTGAGTTTGGTCCAGAACGCGGTAAGCGCCTATTTCAGTTATGCGAGTCTCAAAGACGATATGCGTGAAGAGCTGGATAGCAAGCTCTGGGAACTGCGGAAAGATGAAGTCAGCGATTTGAACGACGTGCGGAAGGAGTTCATGGACGATGCGTGGACGCTGCTTCGAAAGTATAAAATGCACGATGACTGGCGACTAACGGAGACGACGATCGGCGAGTACCGGGATGCCATAAATGATCAGGATAAGTCGCGCGCTTTACGCAGACTAGGGTCGCTCACGGACCAGTTTCAAGCATATCCGCCGTTCTGGTTCTATTACGGATTAACCGCCCAGCAAAACAAGGATATGACGTTGGCTGTCAAATGCTACAATACATTCGAAGCGATACACCGCGACATTCTGCGGAAGGATCCACACTATGCCCGCGTCTGTTTGAACAAGGCGCTTCTGTTGGGAACAACCGCACCTCAAGACACAGTCTACCATCTTCTCGATGTCGCCGCGAAGCAATCCGATACAACCGATGGCATGAGCTTTCTCACCATCGCAATGCTATATGCCCAACGTGGTGATAAGGACAAGGCTCGGCATTACCTGCAGAGCAATATAGACAACCGAGCAGAGATATCCTTCAGCCGGATAGCCCTGGATAATCTTGACGCTGGGCGTCAAATTCATTACGGCGTCGCACCGCTTCTTGCCCTTCAGGCAGAGTCCTCCAGCGGCAAGAATACACTGGAAGACGTCGACATAGGTCAAATCCGAGAGCTTGCAGAAAAGGGACTCCCCGAAGCCGAGTTTGCTCTGGCGCGCCGACTTGCATCCGTCACAGGGGCAAATGATCAAGAGGTGCTACAGTGGCTTCAGAAGGCGGGCGAACAGGGCTATATCGATGCTCAGAATATGCTGGGGCGAAAGTACCTCGATGCGCGGGATTATGATCAAGCGTACTCATGGTTCGACAAGAGCGCAAAACAAAACGACGCAACAGGCTACTGGGGACTAGCTGTATGTTGCCGTGACGGCGGGGGAAAGTACGCTGATGAGAAGAACGCCGCTGAATACTTTAAGAAGGCCGCCGATTGTGGAGATCCGGGGGCTATGTATGAGTTCGGCATGTGTTCTTTGGCGGCAAAAGGCGTGCCGAAGAATCCCGAGGATGCTCTGAACTGGCTTGCCGCCGCCTCTCAGAAAGGCAATGTGAAAGCCCAGCTGGAACTGGGTTTGCGCCTCATCGATAAGACCTTCATAGAGCTACAGGGCGATGCTGAAGCAAACGGCAACAGAGCAAAGGAAATCGCTGTTCTGAACGAGAAAGGGAAGGACAAGAGGACTGCAGAGGAAGAAACACGGCTGAAACAACTGCAAGAAGAGACAATAACGGAACGCACTGAGGCGCAGAAAAAGCAAGGGTTAACATGGCTTCGGAAAGCCGCCGAATCTGGTGACGACGCCTCGGTCATAGCCTACTGGAATGCGGTTAATGCCGGGGGGGGCTCATCAACGCCAACGGCGGAACAAGAGTACGCGTCAAAACTGGCGACACAATTGGCCGATCGAGGTAACGATTCTGTTCAGTACTTTCTTGGTCAGTGGTACTCGGCGCATAATGACTCCCAGCAAGCTCTCGCTTGGTTTGGGCGCGTTATAGAAGGCAACGGAACATCGGCACGGAAGGCTCTGGTCTCACAGGTCGCGCTGAGTGAAGGCTGGAAAGCCGATGAGGATATACTTGTTTGTCCGAATCCAGCAGAGCATGCGTCGGTCATTGACAACGCCATAGAAACTTATGCAAAGTCAGCCGACCGAGATTCCATCTTGTTTCTTTGGACTGATGCTTGGCGAAACAAGAACAAAGGAAGAACCGGCTTTTGCTTTACCCCCTCACACGCATTCTCAGTCCACTTGAACGACCCCAACGGTGTTACGCTCAAGGACATCGCGAAAGTGGACGCTAGAAAAACCTATTCTTGGTTGTCTGCGAAGCTGCGCGCCACCTACTGGATTTACCTCGACGACCACCAGTTCTGTGAGTGTCCCAAAGGCATGAACCCGGCAAAAGTTGTGGTACTACTCCAGGAGCTTATTAGAATTGCCAAGGAAACTGCAAAATGATCGAGGTGCAATCGTGGCTCTAGTACGACCGCGGTCTAGAATCCTGTGCGCGAGTAACTGTGTCACCAAAGCATTATTCCGCGCTCACCTGGTAGTTCTTGGTTTCGTAGTTTGCTTAGCCTCTCAAACCGCGGATAGCAAGGGAGCGTATGCAACGAACGGGGAATCCGGCCACTACGACGACTGGTTCAGCACTCTTGGTGTTTACGACAGTAGCTCGAAAAGGTCACTTCAGCCACTACTTACACTCTTGCAAACGCAGGTCATAGACGCCGAGGCGAACAACTCCAATCCCACACCACTACGGAAGAAACTTCAGGAGGACTGGAAGCTAACGTTTGGTCCGAAGAATCACAGGGTTCTGTTTCACTGGGGATTCAACCAGGACATTAAGCGTTACAAACCCTTGCTCAAAGAGATTGATGATCAATTTAAGGCCAACTTGAAGTTTTTTGAGGAGAAGTTCAGAAAGGAAGGCAAACAAGGCGGTCTCAATGATTATCTAGATGAACAAAGAAGTGCAGTCCTTGAATGCATAAACGAAGAACGCGCCCGACGAAATCGCCTAATTATCACGGAAACCGCCACGCGAACAGGCCTATCCGGCGGTCAGCCATCTAGAGGTTTTGCCACCATTCTTTGGGATATTCACGTATTGGGTGATTACACAACTCCTGCCACAAATGGTCTATTAGACGCGAAAGGATTACGTCGTGACCTTATCTCTGCTGGACTGGAGCGAATGGATTTTGAGCGTAGTGACATCAAGAGCCTTTGCGACGCGCTTTACGAAGCAGAGCAAAATGAACCCAAGATCGCCGCTGCCAAGATGATGGTTGCGCTCGGCCAGTATCTGCCAAGTCTTTTGACGAAGCGATGGGGTAACACTTTAGGGAAACAGGGCATTGTGATAACTGCTAACCAGTGACGGAGAAGGTATGCGTGAACTAAGCTCTCTCTTCCTGGGTTCCGGACCAAGTTCCAAACCAAGAGACGAGTCGTTGCAAACGACTCATTACTGGTGAATACATACAAATGGGGGCCAGTTCGCATCACCCCTTGAGCCAGGCTAAGGGGTTGGTGTTGAACCTTATGACAGACTGATGCACCAAATCATCCTCTACCTTCTACACAGGAACTCATATGTGCCCGATGCAGTCTCCAGCACCACACAGCCCGATTCGGCGCGCACCTTCTCTATGCCCTTGGACTCGGCGAGCGGCTTTCCGCCCTCGGTGACGGTGTCCGCTTTCTCGACGGGCAGGTACAGCGTTGCGGTGGTGTTTGGCGGGATCTGCACCGACCAGGTGACGGCATCCTTTTCCACATGCCACTCGCTGGCGATGCGGCCGCGGATGCTGCCGTAGTGCGCCTTTACCCAGTCCAGTCCCTTGGGCATTTGCGGGCGCAGGACAAAGTGGCGGAAGCCGGGGGTGGACGCGTCTGCGCGGATGCCCGCGAGACCGCGGTAGAACCAGCCCTCGACGTGGCCGAGCATGCAGTGGTTTTGCGAGGACGCGGGATTGGTGTCCCATGCCTCGGTGAGCGTGGTGGATCCGTGGTCCACCTGGTAGGCGTAGCCGGGGCCGTCGGTCTGGCAGACCATTTGGTAGAGCAGGTCTCCCTGCTCCGTCTCGGTCAGCGCGCGCACGAGATAGGAGAAGCCGACGTCGCCGGCGGTGACATGGTACTTGCCCGCCGCGATTTGTGCCGCGAGATTGGCCGCGACCGCGTTGCGCTCTTTCTCCTCCGCCAAACCCAGGATAAGCGGCATGGCGTTGGCCGTCTGGCTGTTGCGGTCATACTGTTTCTTGTCCGGGTGATAGAAGGCGGCGTTGAATGCGCCGCGCACGCTGGCGGCGCGTGCGGCAAGCGCCGCGGCTTCATCCTTCTTGCCCAGCAGCGTTGCGACCTGTTGCAGGATGGTGAGGTCCTGGTAGTAGACCGCCGTGGAGGTGAGGCCCTTGGAGGTCAGTTGGGACTCGCCCGGCCCCTTGGGGCCGATGTCGTACCAGTCGCCGAGCCCATGGGCGACAATTTGGTCCGTGGCCGTGCTTTGCAGGTAGTCGGCATAGCGCAGCATGACGCCGAAATGGGTTTCGAGATTGCGCCGGTCGCCGTACATGAGCCACGCGTTCCACGGGTTGATGACGCCCGCGCTGCCCCATTCGGGAGAATCGCGGAAACCCTTGCTGAAGACAGTGTACTCCGGCGCGATGTCCGGGATGAGCCCGTTCTCGATCTGCGAGTCGGCCACGTCCTGCGCAACCTTGGCGTAGAAGCGGGCCAGGTCAAAGTTGTACATGAGCCCGTCGGCCAGCAGGTGCGACACTTCAAGCCAGCCCAGTTTCTCGCGGTGCGGGCAGTCGGTGAGCACGCTTTGCAGGTTGCTGCGGATCGAGGCCAGAATCAGCGCGTGCACCCTGTTCAGCAGCGGGTTGGCGCATTCAAAATTACCGACCACTTCGGCGGAGGAATGGGTGAACTCGCCCTTGATCTGTACCAGTTCAGGCAGGTCTTTGCTGTCTTCCGCGCTTCCCTCGGGCCGGGCCCCTTCCACCTGGACGTAACGGAACCCGTAGTAGGTGAAGCGGGGACGCCATTCCTCGACACCGTTGCCTTTGAGTATGTAGCTGAACCACATCGGCCCGCCCGAACTGCGCTGGGAGGCCTGGCCCTTGTCATCCATGAGTTCGCCGGGGATGAGTTTCACCGTCGCACCGGCCGCGCCTTTGACCTTGATGCAGGGCCATCCGGAGAAGTTCTGGCCCAGGTCATAGACGTATTTGCCTTCGGACAGGCGGGTGGTCTTGACCGGAGTGAAGGTCTTCATGACTTTGATGGGCGGCGCCGAGGCGGCGGACAGTTTGCCGCCCGGTCCGTCCGTTGTCGCGGCGGATTTCCACGAGGCGGCGTCAAAACCGGGCGTGTCCCAGCCGGGCTGCTCGTTGCGGGCGTCGTAGTCTTCGCCGCCGTACATGCAGGAGAAAGCGACGGGGCCCTGCGCCGCGCGCCAGGATGCGTCCGTGCCGACCTCGTCCGTGGTGCCGTCGGCATACTCAATGCGAAGGTGCGCAATGAATTTGGGCGGGCCGAAGGTGCCGGTGAACTTCACATAACGGCCGCCGGGAACGTTGTACATGCCGTTGCCGAGCATCACGCCCAGCGTGTTGTCCTTGTCGTCCACCATGGCGGTCACATCATATGCGGAATACAGGCAGGTCTTGCGGTAGTTCGTCCACCCGGGTTCCAGAACCGCGTCGCCCACGCGTTTTCCGTTCAGGGACACCTCATGGAATCCCACCCCGCAGACGTACAGCAATACCCGGCCCACCTCCTTGGAAAGCTGGAAATCGCGGCGGAACATCGGGAGGGGACCGGACTTGTCCGCCGCCCCGGCCACGCCTTCCGGCGCGGTGATCCACGCGGCTTTCCAGTCTTCCGGTTTCACAATGCCCATGGTCCATTGCGCGGGCGCGCTCCATGCGCCGGGCGCGCCGGCCCCATCCCACACACGCACGGACCAGAAACACCGCTGGTGCGACTGCAACGCCGGTCCGGCGTATTCAATCTGGTTCTGTTCCGACGATGCGACTTTTCCAGAATCCCAAAGGAGGCCGCTGTCACGGGTGAGCGCGCCCGGACTTTCGGCCACATGGACCTGAAAGGCGGTCTGGTTCGCGCCCCGGTATTTTGACTCCAGCGTCCAGCCCAATCGCGGACGCACGGTATCAATCCCTATGGGGTTCACCAGATACTCGCAGCGCAGGCCTGACGGGGTGAGGCTGGACGCGACAGGTTCTGAAGCCGCCTGTACACAGGCCATCATCGCCGCAAGGATGAAGCTCAACATGACGGTTCTCCCATGGTTAGAGTGCTGGTTGCGCGTCGAGTATAGCCCATACCATCCGGGGCATGAAACCGGTTCGGCAGCAGTGCGGCAACAACGCCACGCCGGAGGCGGACAAGCCGCTGCTTTGGCTGATGTTGCGCGCAAGACCAGCCAAAGCGGTGTCGCCGCTGCGCTCTGCCACCGCGCTCCAAGAAGGACGGCAGTCTGCCGCGCTTCATCTTTGCGCGTGCCGCAACTTCCACCGGCAATTGAGAAGACGGCGGGCAATGCGCTACGCTCGTTGCAGAACATAGCAAATCAATACTTGGAGGGAATGCGGTATGAAACGGGTTACTCTGATGGCTGCGGCCACGCTGTTTCTAGCGCAGGCTTGGGCCGCGGCGCTGGCGGTCCTGCCCTCCGAGATGGATGCGATGGAACGGTGGGTGTCGGTGAAGTTCGACGGGGCCGCGCAGGCTCCGGCGGCGGAGGCGCGGCTGGAGGTGCTGTCGAACCACGGAGCCGTTCAGCCCAACGCGCGCGGGGGCAAGCCGATGCATATCGGCACGGCCGAATATGTGCGCGGGCTGTATTGTCACGCGCCGAGCAGGGTGGTGGTTCATCTGCCGCAGCCGGGAACGACTTTCGAGGCCGCGGCCGGTGTGGACACCAACGACAACACCTCGGGCGGACGCGGAAGCGTTGTCTTCTCGGTGCAGGCGGGCGGCGCGGAGAAATGGAATTCGGGCGCGGTGCGCGAGGGCATGCCGGTCCTGCCGGTGTCGGTGGACCTGGCAGACGCGACGGAGTTCACGCTGGAAATCGGCGACGCAGGCGATGGGATTTCGTGCGATCAGGCGGACTGGGCGAATGCCAAGGTGACACTGGCCGACGGCACGGCGTTATGGCTGGGTGATTTGCCGATTACGGGGGTGAAGGCGGGCGACTACACGGACGCGCCCTTCCTTTCCTTTGTCTACGGAGGGCGGCCCTCGTCGGAACTGCTGCCCAACTGGACTGTGGAACGGTCATCCCACCCGTTGGACGCACAACGCAAGGCGCACACGCTGCTGTACACGGACCCGGCCACCGGCTTGCAGGTTCGCTGCGTGGGTGTAGCGTACCTGGACTTCCCCACGGTCGAGTGGACCATTCATTTCAAGAACACGGGTGCGGCGGACACGCCGATACTTTCCAGCATCCAGGCGCTGGACACGCGCTTCGAGCGCGACGATGCGGGCGAGTTCATCCTGCACGGCAACAAGGGCGACAATTGCGTGCCGGACAGCTATGAGCCGCTTGCGGACACGCTGGCCCCGAAGACGGACAAACGCATCGCGAACACGGGCGGACGGCCCACACAGTCCGCGTTCCCTTACTTCAACGTGGAATGGCCGGGACAGGGCCTGATCTGCGTGGTGGGCTGGGCGGGGCAATGGGCGGCGCGGTTCGCGCGGGACGACGCCAACGGGCTGCAACTGCGCGCCGGACAGGAACTGACCCACTTCATGCTGCACCCCGGAGAGGAGGTGCGCGGGCCGATGATCGTGCTCCAGTTCTACAAGGGCGACTGGCTGCGGGCGCAGAACATCTGGCGGCGCTGGATGTTCGCGCACAACCTCCCCAAGCCGGGGGGCAAGCCGCTCGTGCCGATGTCGTCGCTCTGCACGGGCAACTACTACCCGAACCTGATGACCGAGCACGTGCAGGAGCGCGCCTTCCTTGAACGGCACATGGCCGAGGGCATCAACTTCGACTGCTGGTGGCAGGACGCGGGCTGGTATCCCTGCGACGGCGTGGGCTGGCCCAAGACCGGCACCTGGGAAGTGGACCCCGTGCGTTTCCCCAAGGGACTGCGCGAACTGAGCGATCTCATGCACGCGCACGGCAAGAAGGTCATGGTCTGGTTTGAGCCCGAACGCGTGCATCCCGGCACGTGGATCACTGAGAACCATCCCGAATGGGTGCACGGCGGCAAAGACGGCGGCCTGCTGCGCCTGGGTGATCCCGATTGCCGCACGTGGCTGACAGACCACATCGACAACCTGCTCACTGATCAGGGTATTGACTACTACCGCCAGGACTTCAACATCGACCCGCTGCCCTTTTGGCGTGCGAACGACACAGAAGACCGCCAGGGCATCACCGAAATCCGTCACGTCGAGGGCTACTTCGCCTACTGGGACGAACTCCTGCGCCGCCATCCGGGCATGCTGATTGACTCCTGCGCGTCCGGCGGACGGCGCAACGACATCGAGACATTGCGCCGCGCCGTGCCGCTGCTGCGCAGCGACTGGTACAACGCCCCGGGCGGGCAGCAGTGCCTCACCTACGGGCTCTCACTCTGGATTCCCTACCACGGCACGGGGGTCATCTATGAGCGGGATGAGTACTGGACGCGCAGCAGCATGGTGGCCGAGATGAGCTACGGGCCGGACGCCAAGGGCGTGGACACCTTCGATTTCAAGAGATGGAAGAAACTGGTGGACGAACAGCGGCTCATCTCGCCGTATTTCCTCGGCGATTTCCATCCCCTCACGCCCTACACGCTTTCCGAAGACCAGTGGATGGCATGGCAGTTTGACCGGCCCGATCTGGGCGAAGGCGTTGTGCAGATGTTTCGCCGCGGGAACAGCCCCTACGAGTCGGCCCGTTTCACGCTGAAGGAACTTGACCCCGCCGCACGGTACAGCGTCAAGAATCTGGACGAGGCGGAACCGCTTGCGTTCTCGGGCCGTGAGCTTGCGGAGTCCGGTCTTCCCCTTTCGCTTTCACGGCCTGCCTCCGCCGTCACGTTCCTGTACAAGCGGGTGTCGTAAGCAGTAAGGCAAATGGACTCGGATTTGCCGTTTCAGATTCCCCTTCCCCGTGCGGGCGAACCCCTCACCGCCCTCGCCGCGCCATGGACAGAAATCGCCGCCGTTCCGTGGCCGGCGCTTCTCAGCGCCAAGACCATCCGCCGGAACCGCGGCGATGCACACTGCAACCCCCGGGCCGGGGGCTACACTTTCCGTTCGTAAATCAGATGCTGAAGGAAATTCACGATTTGGTCGAAGGTGTGGGCTTTTTCCACATGCGCCCCCATCGCGGTTACCCGTCTTATGTGTCTCATGTCTCTACTCCTCTTGTGTTGTCTCTCCGCACCGCGGACGCCTGTTTATGCCGCCGGCGATGCGTTCCCAAAAGCTGAACAAATTATATCATCCATTGCACCGCTACTGTACTGTGTGCATTAGCAGGGTACCACTGCGGGACGGCGGGATCGGTTCCACCCCTTTGGCGCGCGGCCATCAGGCGGGCGGGCAGCCGGTGCTGAGCACGACGCGAAAGCGCGCTTTGCCGCTCATCATGAGATCGTAGGCCTCGGCCGCGTGCTCCAGGGAGAAGACCTGGGTCATGGCCCGCACGCCGGTGAGCACGCTGAAGGCAAGCGTGTCCTGGGAGTCCATCGCGGTGCCTGACGGCCAGCCCAGGATTGACCTTCTTCCGCCGAGCAGAAAGATTCCCGGCACGGCGAGAGGCTCCGCCGCGGCGCCCAGAATGATGAGCTTTCCATTGATGCCAAGCCCGCCCAGGACCGCGGTCATGGCCGCGCCGTCCGTCACGGTTGCCAGAATGACGCCGGCGCCGCCCAGTTTCGAGAGTTCCGCGGCGGGATCCTGCGACAGGCTGTCAATATAGTGGTGGGCGCCCAGATTCCGGGCAAGCGGCTCCTTGTCTTTTCCCCGCGCGATGGCAACCGTACGGAAGCCCATCTTTGCGGCAAATTGAACGCCGAGGTGGCCGAGGCCGCCGACCCCGAGTATGGCGACAAGATCGCCTGCGCGCGCACCGCTGTTTCGCAGCGCGTTGAAGGTGGTGATGCCGGCGCACATCAACGGCCCGGCCTCCACCGGGGAAAGCCCGTCGGGGATCAGCGCCAGCGCCTGTGCGGGGGCGATCATGTATTCGCCATAGCCGCCGTCGTAGCTGATGCCGCAGATGTGCTGGTCCGTCCGGCAGGTGAGAAAGTCGCCGCGGCGGCAGGAATCGCAATGTCCGCAGTGCCCGCCGTACCACCCCACGCCAACCCGCCGGCCCGGCATCCACCCGGCGACGCCCGCGCCGACGGCATCCACCACGCCGGCGACCTCATGTCCCGGAACGCGCGGGTACTGGATGCCCGGCCACTGTCCCTCTTTGGCAAAGGAATCACTGTGGCAAACGCCGCAGGCCTCCACCTTGATCCGCACCTGTCCGGCGCCGGGCTCCGGGATGGGCCGTTCCACCAGTTCAAAGGGGCCGCCGGGCCTGCTTACCTGTATCACGCGCATTGTGGGCATGACTACTCCTTTTTGGAGACGGCGTGATTCGCCGTCGGTGCGTCACCGCACCTGCCGTCAGGCGGTGAATCCGCCGTCAATGGTCAGGCTTGCGCCGGTTACAAAGCCGGCCTCCGGGCCGGCCAAATAGGCAACCATCGCCGCAATCTCGTCGGCGGCGGCATAACGCGGAACGGCCAGCAGCGGCATCATCACCTTTGCCCAATCGGAGGTGGCGGGATTCATGTCCGTGTCCACCGGGCCGGGTTGGACGTTGTTGACCGTAATGCCGCGCGGCCCGAGGTCGCGGGCCAGTCCCCTGGTCAAACCCACCAGCGCGGACTTGCTCATGGCATACACGCTCCCCTCGGGAAAGGGCACGCGCTCGGCGACGCAGCTTCCGATGTTGATGATGCGCCCGCCCGGTTTCATGTGTTTTGCGGCGGCCTGCGCGGCAACAAACACTGCGCGGACATTCACCGCGAACATGCGGTCAAAATCCTCCAGGCGGACATTGTCAATGCCCGCAAACTGGCCGATGCCGGCGTTGTTGACCAGAATGTCAATGCCGCCCAGTTCGGCCACGGTGCGCTTCACGGCGCCGGTGACGGCGGCGGCGTCCCCGCTGTCCGCTTGGATTACCAGCGTCTTCACATACAGCGCCTGCATGGCCCCGGCGACTTCGCGCGCCAGATCGGGCTTGCTCACGTAGGTGATCGCCACGTCGGCGCCTTCGCGCGCCAGACGCTTTGCCACCGCGGCGCCGATGCCGCGCGCCCCCCCGGTAACCAGCACGACTTTCCCCAGCAGTGGTCGGTGCATCTTCTTGTTCCTTCGGTTTTCTGCGAAGCCTCCCGGATTTGGGTTGGCTCCCAAACAGTGAAAAGACAAAGTGGAGAACATGCCCGCTGACGGCGCCTATTCCGCCGCTCCCTCCAGGCGTGCGGTCTCCGTTTCCGGTCCGTCCCAGGACCTGCACATTTTGAAATAGGAGGCTGAACGCCAATGTTTACTATTCGTGAAAGTTTTGGACCGGTACCACCGGCCGGCGGCAGACTGCGCCGGGGCTTAGCATTCGGCAAAGGGGCGGCGGTGCATGCCGGACGGCACGGGCCCATGCTGAAAAGGAACACACCATGAAAAAGACTGCGAGTGGCGGCACGGCCGTTGCAGAACGGGTGAAGCCGGCTCCGGACGCCCTGAAGGAAGCCCCGCCGCTGCCGAAACCGCTGAAAGAGCATGAGTGGCTCGGGCGGTTGGTGGGCAAATGGCATGCAACGCTGGAAATGTTCAAGGAGCCGGGCAGGCCCCCCGAGAAATCCGAGGGCTCGGAAACCGTTCGCACCGTCGGCGGCTTTTGGATCGTTTCCGAGTACACGGGAACCTTTATGGAGCAGCCCTTCCGGGGGCTGCTTACGCTTGGCTACGATCCCGGCAGCAAGTCGTATGTCGGGACCTGGATTGGCTCAATGGAGAGCCAGCTCTGGACGTATGAGGGCACGCTTGACCCGACCGGCAACATCCTGACCCTGGAAACCGAGGGCGCCTGTGCCATGGCTCCGGGCAAACCGACCCGGTTCAGAGAGGTGATCGAGCTCAAGGACAAGGATCACCGGCGGTTTATCTCGTCCATGCTGGGCGACGACGGCAAATGGGTCACGACGATGATCTGCAATTACACGCGCAGCTCGTGAGAGGCCCGGGGGAGTGACGGGCCAGTTGCGGCGCGCGTTGTTGTGTGAAAGCCGGAGGTTGCATCCGGCTTGCGGGTTGCAGGGCGGACAGGGCGCGAAGGCGAGATTGCCCGCCCGGCAGCCCACCCGGGGGGCTGCCGCAGTGAATTCCCAACGTGCGGCGGGGGGGAATTTGCCTGTACATTGCGCGTACCATGATGCGATGGATGCCGTACTGGCCGGCCGTGAAGCGCCGACATGGAACGGCGGCATATTTCGACGGCCGGACGGCAAAGCAGGAGGGATGGGCATATGAAGCGCGCTCTTTTGGTGTTCGCGACCCTGTCGACGGCGTGCTGTGCGGCTCCAGCCGTGCAGGCTGCCGATGACGGTGCCCCCCAAACGTTTATCACCGGCCCGAATGCGTTCAGCAGGCAGTTCATTGACGCGCCCGAGTTCCGCCTGATGCCTGT
>CALDSM010000352.1 GCA_937923585.1 uncultured bacterium | reverse complement strand
ATTATTGACGCGTGCTTCTTCCCCTCCTATGCTTTGTACGACCTGGTGAGTTTGATCCTGGGCGCCTTCTTCCGGCTTGAGGAGCACCAGGCACGCTTTGCCCGCGCCTGTGATGCTATTCGCGTGAAGAACCCCTTTGACCGCGAAAAGGAGGCCGGCATCCTGCACAAGATGGTGGCGCTCGCCGGGTTGCGTGACGCCTATGTGTGGTGGACCGTCACCCGCGGCCTGCCGCCCATGGGCCGCAACGAGATGGTGGACCCGTCGAAATTTGAGAACCGCTTCTACGCCATTGCGGTGCCCTTTGTGTTCATGTTCGACGACGAGCAGCGCGCGCGCGGCGTGGATCTTGTCGTGAGCCGCAACCACATCCGCATCCCGCCGCGCGCGGTGGACCCGCGGGCCAAGAACTTCCACTGGCTCGACATGCAGATGGCGCTGTTCGAGGCGGGCGACCGGGGCGGCGAATGGGCCGTGCTCACCGACGCGGACGGATACCTGGCGGAGGCGACCGGCGCGAACATCTTTGCCATCGTCGGCGGAACCGTCGTCACGCCCGACTCGGGCTGTCTGGAGGGCCTTACGCGCCAGAGTGTGCTGGACCTGTGTGCGGAACTGGGCATTCCGACAGCCTGCCGCCGCATTCACGCCGACGAACTCAAAACCGCCGAGGAGGTCTTCATGACCACCACGGCGGGCAGCATCATGCCCGTGCGCAGCGTGGACGGCAAAGCCGTATGCGCGCATGGCGGCGCGGGGGAGACCTCCATCCGCCTCCACAACCTGTACTGGGAGAAGCGCTGGGCCGGTTGGCATGCCACGCCGGTCCGCTACGAACTGGCGAAGCAGGAGAACCAGGCATGAACCGACGCGCCTTTCTGACCGGTGTTGGAGCCGCGGCCGCGGGGGCGTTGGCCGCGCGGGTGGCGGATGCGGCTCCGAACAGCCCCGGCAAACGCCGCAATGTCCTGCTATACGTGGGCGATGACTGGGGCATGAACGATGCGGGATGTTACGGCAACAAGGTGGTCAAGACGCCCGGCGTGGACGCGCTGGCCCGCGACGGGGTTCGCTTCACGCAGGCCTACTGCACTACCCCCAGTTGCAGCCCGAGCCGTTCGGTGATTCTGACCGGCTGCTACAACCACGCCAACGGGCAGTACGGGCTTGCCCACGGCTATCACCATTTCGTTTCATTGGACAGCGTAAAGAGCCTGCCCGTGATGATGGCGGAGGGGGGGTACCGCACGATTTGCGCGGGCAAGTTCCACGTCGAGCCCGAGCCCCGCTACCACTTTGGGACGTACCTTCCCGGCGGCGCGCCCGTCAAGATGGCGGATGCCGCGCGCGAACACATTGCGGCGAAAAGCCCGGACCCGTTCTTCCTCTATTTCTGCCCCACCGAGCCGCACCGGCCCTTCCGGCGCGAGGGTTCCGACCCTGTGGACCCCGCCGAAGTGGAGGTGCCGTCCTATCTGCCCGACATTCCGGAATGCCGCAAGGACCTTGCCGCCTATTGCGCTTCGGTCCAGCGCTGCGACTCGGGGTTGGTTCGCCTCATCGAGATTCTGAAAGAGACAGGCCATTGGGAAGACACATTGGTCATATTCATTTCCGACAACGGCATCCCCTTTCCCGGCGCGAAGACCAACCTGTATGACCCCGGCTGCAACCTGCCCTGCGTGGTGCGCAACCCGTTGCTGGACCGGCAGGGCACGGTCAACCGCGCCATGATCACCTGGGCCGACCTCACACCGACCATTCTGGATTTCGCAGGGCTCCAACCCGAGGGTACGGCGTTTCACGGCCGGTCGTTCCTGCCCGTGCTCGCTCAGGAGAACCCCGAGGGCTGGGACGAGGTGTGTCTGTCGCACACGTTCCACGAAGTCACGATGTACTACCCGATGCGGGCCGTCCGCACCCGCCGCCACAAACTGATCTGGAACATCGCCTCCGGGCTCGAATACCCCTTCGCCAGCGACCTTTGGGAATCGGAGACCTGGCAGGCCTGCCTGAAATCGGGATTGAAGACCTACGGAAAGCGCGACGTGGAGCACTACCTCCACCGGCCGCCCTTTGAACTGTACGATCTGGAGAAAGACCCCGACGAAATCCACAATCTCGCGGATGACCCGGCGCACAAGGACCTTCTGGCCGAATTGACGGACAAGATCCGGGCCTTTCAGAAAAGGACGAAGGACCCATGGATCCTCAAGTGGAAGCATGAGTAACCCCTGGATGACCCAAGTTGCCGAAAAGGCAAAGCTGGAGGGGCCGATAGGGGTGCCATATTCACGCTGGTGGGGGATTTCTGTGTCGGCGTGGATGCTGTCCTTGCTGCTGGCCGGTTCTCTTGGGACCGGCGCCGCCGAACCATCTCCGTCCGCGCGCATTCAGTGTGTTGAAGGCGACGGTTTTGTGGACCTGAGCGAGAACGGCATCCCCATTCTGCGATACAGCCACGGGAACACCTCCGTGCCGGAGGGCATCGGAAAGGAATTCGAGCGCGGCGACTACGTCAGCGAACTCTACGGCCTGAACGGTGAACTGCTAACAGAGGACTATCCAAAAGATCATCCCCATCACCGCGCGGTGAACTGGTCATGGGCCACCGTCAAATGGAACGGAGAGGAGCGGGACCTGTTCGCGGTGCGCGGCATTTGGTCCCGGCCGGCGGGAAAGCCCCAAATGGAATCCACGGGCGGCTCCGCACGAATCTCCGCCGAAAGCGTCTGGAAGTGGGACGACAAGGTGGCGGTCGTTTCGGAGAAGGTCGTTATCCGCGTCTTTCCGCGAACCGATGAAGGGCGCGCAGTTGATTTTGACATTACGTTGACGGCGCTGGCAGACGGCCTGGAATTCTGCGGACGGCTGGAGGCGGGCTACAGCGGGTTCAACATACGGATGGCCCCGGCAAAAGGCCAGGAGATCAAATTTCTTACGGACCCGGCGGAGGCGAAGCCCCGCCGCGCCTGGGCCGATTACTCGGCCGAGTTCCCCGGCGGCAGGGGGCGCTCGGGATTGGCGATACTGCAAAGCGCGGAGAACCCCATGTATCCGCAGGAGTGGCGCGAGTATCCCCAACTGAACTTCTTCCAGCCGCTCTATCCCGGCGGAAGGCTGATCCCGATGCTTAAAGGGAAACCGGTTGAACTTCACTATCGTCTATGGATGCATTCCGGCGGCGCGGGCGCAGACACGCTGGCGGTGCAGTGGGACAAATACAACCAAAGGACGCAGAAGTGACAACGCCGCAGAGTCATTGTCCTTGACGAGGGAGGCATGCCATGCCAGCGGCTGACGGGTCGGAGTTGGAACTGGAGCGTTCCGGCGGGACGCTCGTTCGGCGCAAGGGCGTGTACATTGCCCATCTCCGGGGCTGTTACGCGGAGATGGGCCGCCAGCACGCGGAACTGGCTCTCGCGGCCTGCGGGGACGTGGTGCCGCAGTACATGGACCGGATCGTCCGGAAACTCGTCGCCCATTCTCTGCCGTTCATTGCGGGGCCTGTTGCAGGCCTGCTCAAGAGGTGGTTTCTCCTGCGCAACCGAAGCGAACTGGACGGGAACCTGCGTCTGCACCTGGATGCATTGGCGCAAACCTATGGGCAGGACCCATCGCTGGCGGAACGCCTCCTTTTCGTGCCGGACATTATCCATTACCTGGCCAGTCGCAGTTTTGTCCCCCTTGCTCCGCCGCCCGCGTGCTCCGCGTTCTTCGCCTGCGGCGCCGCCACCAAAGACGGCAGACTGCTCATCGGCCGCAACTTTGACTTCTTTGGCCGGGGCGTGTGGAACGCGAACAACGCGATCATCGTCATGCATCCGGACGGGGGGCAGCGCTTCTGCTGGCTGGGCGCGCTGGGCGCTCCTGCCAGCGGGCAGGGTTTCAACGAGAGTGGGTTGTTTGTCGGCCTCCACACGAATTTCCCCAGGGACGTGGGCACCAAGGGTTCGCCCGTCTTCAAGATCGTCCAGGAGGTGCTGTCCCAGTGTGTCACGGTGGACGAGGCCATTACCCGCATTACCGCCAGACCCCGTCTTTGCGGGCTTTCCCTTTTTGTCGTGGACACCAGGGCACGCACCGCCGCGGTGGTTGGCTTCTCCGCGCATCATCACGAGATTCTGCGGCCGGAGAACGGGTTTCTCGTCCGGACGAACCATTACCTTACGCCGGAAATGCAACGGCTTGAGGTTGGGCCCCATCCGTGGCGGCTCAATTCCTGCGGGCGTTTTCAGCGCGTTGCCGAGTTGCTGGGCGGGAAGCGGGGTGTGCTTACTGCGGGCGATGTGCCTGAGATACTGGGTGACTGCATGGATCCCTGCGAACAACGGAAGGTGCTCGTCGGGAACACCGTGGCCGCGCCGCACAATGTGCAGAGCATGGTCCTGAGCCCCGACGACGACGCCCTTTGGCTTGCGCACGGCGAACTGCCCGTCTGCCACGCCGGCCGGTTCTTGGGATTCCGTCTGTCCGCGTTGCTGGGCGGCGATGCCGGACGCTATGAAATGGACGACCTCCCCGGCGGCGGGCAATTGGATGAGACCGGGCGGGCTGCCATGAACGAGTACGAGGAGGCGTGGTCGCAGTATATGGACCATATGGACAGCGACCGGGCGGTCTTCCACCTGCGCCGCGGCGCCGAACTCATGCCGGACGAGACGGTCTTTCCGCGGATGGCGGGTCTCCTGCTGCTCAAGAACAGAAAGTATGCGCAGGCACTGCCGCTGCTGCTGCGCAACACGGAGTTCGACTACTGCGATCCGCTGATGCGGGCGGAGGCGCGGGTCTGGGCCGGCCGCTGCCTCGACCTTATGGACCGCCGCACGGAGGCCGTCGCACAATACTCCCTGGCCGCCGCGCTCAACGCGCCGCCCGTTTCCACGGCCGCCGCTCGCCATTGCCGGGTCCCTTTCAGGCGGCGCGACCTCTTCCATGTGGCGCCCGAGTTCATGGTGGGCAACGCGCTGGCGAAGTACTGAAGATACGAACAGGGATGATGTTTTCGCAGGGGCAGTCATATGGGAGTGCGGCGGCAACGACACCGCCTGGGCTTGCCTCGATAACGTTAATTGTATATCGTAAGTCAGCCAAAGCGGTGCCGTTGCCGCCGCGCTCCATAATGGCCGCGTTTTGCGTACATCACGTAACGGAAAGGAATAGCCATGCGCATGCTTGTGCTCGCTGTTATGGCCGCCTCAATGGCCTCAGTCCAAGCCGAATCCCCGAACCTTGCCTTTCAGCCGGGGGACAACGGTGCGTACACGTTTGACACGGGCGTGCTCAAGGGGACCCTGCGCGCCTGTGGCCGGTCAATTGGGCTGTTGTCGTTCGAGCACGTTCCGACGCGAACCATAATTGAGGGCAACGCCTACGGCGTCCTCAGCCATTACCGCGTGTTCACAGCCAACAAGCGTTACGGTCACGGCGCGTGGGACTGGCCCAGCACGGCGAAGCTGCTTCCCGGTGGTGTGATCGAGGTGCGCTGGCCCGCGGCCGACGACCGGCCTTTTGAGATGGGCGCCGTCTACCGCTGGAGCGCGCCGGACACGCTTGACCTGACCACAACCGTCACCGCCAAGGCCGACCTCAAAGACTTCGAGTCCTTCCTCGCCTCCTATTTCGCCGAGTCCTTTCCAGCCTCGACCGTTTACGTGAAGGGCGGGCCCGACACGGCGCCGCTTTTTCAGACCACGGGACCGGATGCGGGTGTGTGGCAGGCCTTCCCGCGCAATCCCAAGGCGGTGCCGATTATCCAGGACGGACGCTGGAAGATTGAACCCAGTCCGGTGGACTGGGTGATTCGCGACGAGTTCGCAGCGCCGCTCGGCATCCGCCGCAACAAGGACAACGGTCTTTGCGCGGTCCTAATGGCCCGGCCGGAAGACTGTTTCTGCGTGATGACGCCGAATGCAGGCGAGGGCCACCGCTCGCTCTACCTGTGCCAGTTCGGCCGCGATGTAAAGGCAGGCGAAACCGCCGCCGCCCATGCGCGGCTGGTGGTGCGCGTGCTGCCCAAGGATGGGGACGCCGTCGAACTCTACAAGACCTACACAGAGAAGAGCCCCCGCTGACACGATGCCGTGGTTGCAGGGAAACGCGGTTCAGGAAAGGTGACGATGAACAGGATGAATGTGCACATCTCACGGCGGCAGGTGCTCAAGGGAATGGCCGCGGCCGCCTTCCCCATGATTCTTCCCTCGACCGTTTTCGGCGCCGCCGCGCCGTCCAAGAAGATTAGCGTGGCGCTGATCGGCTTGGGTCGGCAGGCGCGCCACGCAAATCTCAAGCCGTTCCTGGAATCCGAGCACTGCATGGTCACCGCCCTGTGCGACGTGGACGCGTGGCGGCTTGCCGGGGCGAAGGAAGAAGTGGACAAGTTCTACGGAAATGGCGATTGTAGGACGTATTTCGACTGGCGCGAGGTTGTTGCGCGGGACGACATCGACGCCGTCATGAACAGCACGCCTGACCACTGGCACGTTCCCATTTCGCTGGCCGCCGTGCGCGCCGGAAAACACGTGAGCTGCGAAAAGCCGCTCACACTGTCCATCGCCGAAGGCCGCCTGCTGGCGGACGCGGTGAATCAGAAGGGCGTCGTCTTCCGCACCGACACGGAATGCCGTTCCAACCCCATCATGCACAGGGCCGCCGAGTTGGTGCGCAACGGGTATATCGGCAAGCTCAAGCATGCGACCGTTGCCGTGCCCACCGGTGACATCGCGGGCGGCAATCCGGCGCCGATGCCGGTGCCCACAGAGCTGGACTACGACATGTGGCTCGGGCCTGCGCCCGAGACGTCCTACACGCTTGACCGCGTTCACCCCGTGAAGGACCTGACCCGGCCGGGCTGGATGCGCTGCCGCGATTACTGCGAGGGCATGATCACGAACTGGGGCGCGCACGTTCTCGACGTGTTCCAACTGGCGCACGACACCGAGCACGGCGGTCCGATTGAAGTGGAGGGCACGGGCGAATACCCTGCGGAAGGTTCGGGGCTTTGGAACGTGCTCCTTCATTTCAAGGCACAGTTTCGCTACGCCGACGGCGTCACGGTTGACTATGTGACCGGCGAGGCCGCCTATATCCATTTTGAAGGTGAGGAGGGCTGGATCAAGGCCGTGTGGTTGTCCGATGGAAATCTCCAGGCGGGTCTGACCGCGAGTTCCGAAAGCATTCTCAAGGCCGAGCCAAAGGAGAACGGCATCCATCTGCCCCGGCGCGCCGACAAAGAGGATTTCATCCACGGCATCCGCACCGGCCAGCCCGTCATGATTGACGCCGAGACCGGCCATCGCACCTGTTCCATGGGCCAGCTCGCTCATATCGCCATCCAGACCGGCGGCAAACTTGCCTGGGACCTCGAAAAGGAGCGTTTCACCGACAACGAAAAAGCCAACGCTCTTTTGGCC
>CALDSM010000351.1 GCA_937923585.1 uncultured bacterium | reverse complement strand
CGTGAACCTCGTTTCCTGCGCGCGAATGAGTTTCATGGCATAGTCACCTTTCTTCGGCTGTTGAAAAGAACTCAGGAAGAACCTCTGCTGCAACCGGGCGTAGACGCCACACTTCGCCCTCCGGAATGGAGCGGGAAGGCCAGCGCCTCCGGCAGCCAATGTCCTCCCACCCGCCGAGCAGGGCCGGGAGACGAACACAGGCAGTATTATAATATCCCCGTTTTGTGATGGAAGGCGCAATGTTTTCGGCCATGAAGCGGCGGACCCACCCCTCCAGTTGCAGCACCCCAGACGGGTCACCCGCCATCTGATTCCACCACCGCTGTGCGATACCCAGGTGCAGGGAGGCAATATTGGAGTAGGCCCCGTGGGGCCCTTTGATGAGTCGGTGGCCAGATGGTGGCCGGACCACACACGCTCAGGTGTGTATAGGTGGCTTCAATAATACCAACATGCTCACCACAACAGGCACAATCTGTCCGAACATTGTGACGGTCATGACGTTAAGGTCAATGTCTGGAAAGGGTCTGCCGTTCTCGCCATTCTCGCATTGATGGCAAGAGCACAGTAATGCTATAGTAAAAACAATCCTAAGTGCTGTAATTCTATGTTGAGAACCACTACAATCTAGAGGGTGCCTTTCAGAGACTTACTGCTTTTTTCATACTTATCCTGGCTTTGAATCAATCAACAATTTTGACGGCGTGTGGGACTGGAACAGAGGTCGGCGATGTCGTATTGCATGATATACTTGCGGGAAACATGATATTCATGATCATGGGGGTATTACTCTTAACTGTGTTGTCTGTTTGCCCGTCATTCGAATGTGCCGCTAACACGGTCCCGTGCGGGCAAGAGAAACCGGGCTCTGAGTGGCAAGTCCTGCTGGGTGTGACCAACTATTTCAGCAAACTTGAAGAATCGGGAGATGAAATCAAAAGTTTAAATGCGGTTGCGCGAGCACTTATACCGTCGTGGGACAATCCCACAACTTTTTCTGACTGGCGCGATAAAGGAATGTTGGCTGATATATGGGGCGGGCTTGGGAAAAATATATCCACACATTTAGTTTCTTACGTCTTGGTTGGGGGTGGGATTGGGACAATTAAGAATCACAAAGGGTATTCGTCTCTAGTCGGACCTCTCCATGCTGCGGTTGATTTTGGGCGTTCGGAGGTATTCATCGAGATTGGCCTCGACTATTATCCCTGGGGGAAAACCAATCTTGTGCGTTCCCGCAAGGGCCTATTGGGACGCGTTTGGGAGTCGCTTGCGCAAAGTAAAGTCTACTTGGAGATGGCCACAGGCTATTCGTTTCAGACCGCGAATGCGCGTGTTAGAACGCAGTGCCTCGGCGGAATCGTTCGCCTTAATTATGTTCAAGAAGATTCGTTCAGTCTCCCATATGTAAGTCCGCGCATTGGAACAGACACGCCAATAAGCGACAGAGTCGACCTCTCGTCTACTTTAGGCTATTCGTTCTGCGGAACCCATGAGAAGGAATGCAACGGACCCACTTTGTCTACCTTTCTGCGTGTGAAATTCTAAGTTCTGCACAGTAGACTCTTGGTAGCGAGGGAAAGTCACAGACGAAGTATTGGATTGAGAGGAACCTAAGGCAGACCGGCGAGACGAAAGACTACCCGCGGACTAGACGTTTCCAGTTCCGAAAGGTCACTAGAGTCCGTGCGTTCTGGGTCCGACAATGATCGTTTGACATGTGGTCATAATGCGAATCGTGAGGAAAGGGAAATGGGATGATTAGTGATTTGTTGGCGCAGATGCTAGTGGTAGTAAGAGATAGCAAATGGTATCCAGATATAGCACATGTTGATCCTAGCTGCAAAGACAGCCAAGTCTGTATAGGTGGAAGAACGTACCATAACTTCTCATCAAACAACTACCTCGGTCTAGCGCAACATCCAGCTGTGCTTGAAGCGGCCCGTGAAGGTCTCCTCACGTCAGGATTTGGCTCAGGGGGTTCTCGTTTAACGGCAGGCTCCAATTATTGGCATCGTGCGCTGGAAGAGCGCATAGCTGTGTTCAAAGGCAGCGAAGATGCTGTAGTCTTCTCATGCGGTTATCTTGCGAATACTGGAATTTTGCCAGCTCTGACCGGAGCGACTTTGCGCTCGGGGATCATCGCGCTCAATCGTGAAAGCCGGCACATTTTTCAGCCAATCGATTTCTTCGCAGACAAACTGGTGCATGCGAGCATCATAGATGGGATTAGCCTGGCTGCATCAAAGAATTCAAAGAGGGCAATAACTATCCAAATGTACCAGCACCGTGACCTCGTCCACCTCGAAAGATTGTTGAGCAAATCGGAGACTCAGCATAAGCTGATTATCACGGACGGGGTGTTTTCATTACACGGAAGGATTGCTCCTCTTGGCGACATAATTCTATTGGCAAAAAGGTACGGAGCGGAAGTCTATGTAGATGATGCCCACGGCGTCGGCGTTCTTGGGGAATCCGGTAGGGGAACAGCAGAGCACTTCGGAGTCGAACATGACGTTAGTTTTCATGTCGGCACCTTGAGCAAGGCTCTGGGAGGTTCGGGCGGGTATGTGGCCGGAACTGCGGCACTATGCGACTACCTTCGGATAGCATCGCGAACATATGTGTTTCAGACCGCAATGAGTTCATCCATGGCTTCCGGTCTAATTAAGGCCATTGAGTTAATTGAAGAGGAGCCCGAAAGGCGGGAGCGGCTGCTGACAAAAGCGGCGTATGTGCGGGAGAATCTAATCCGTCTGGGTTTCGATATTTTCGACTCGGTTACACAAATTATCCCAGTAAAGTTCGGTGAAACGGCGCGTGCTAAGAAGGCTGCGGAGTATTTATTTCGTAAGGGGTTTTTTGCGCCTTGTTACTATTATCCGGCAGTTCGACAGGATGAAGCCATGGTAAGGCTTAACATTGCTGCGACACACTCTCAGTATCAACTTGACTTTCTTCTTGAAGTACTGGATGAAGCCAGAAAGAAGTTCGCATGACTAGCTGCGGGAACCCTTCTTTAGCCCTTGCCTCCGTCATCCCCAAGAGCCGCCCAACCGCCATCCGCATCGCAGCCGGATTCATCTGGACTATAAACCACGGCCAGTTCCAAGAGCCTCTAACAAAACCCTTTGAGGGCGTTGCAGCAAGTGATGATACACCCAAGGCACACGTAGGCCTCATGAATATCCGCACGGCGCTCATACCAAACGCGAAGTCTTCGGTACTGGTGAAGCCAGGAGATGGTTCTTTCTATGACCCATCTTGTCTTCCCCAACCCACTGCCGTGTTCTGTGTTGCGGCGTGCAGTGACCGGTACGATTCCCATGGCACGCAGTTCCTTGCGATGGGATTCGGAGTCATAGGCCCGATCATCTTGGACGCGATCCGGGCGGTGACGCGGTTTGCCCTGCTTTAGGCAGGCCTGGTTGTTCTTCCAAAACCTGAGCCAATACTACATTACCAAAGGGGTCATTTCCCGACTCCGGTGAGTTTGCGAAGGAGGGCGGTCTCGTCGGGGGAGTACGGGGCGCCGTCCTTGCGGAATACGTCATGAAACCACGGGTCCGGTTCCTCCGTGTATTTCTTCGTCCATGAGTCCCACGGATAGATTGTCTGCGAGCGGCCGTTGACCAGTCCCCAGTTAATCGCGCCGACGTTCTGCTGTTTGAGATAGGGCGTGACGGTCCAGAAGGTGCTGCCGGAGCCGCGGGACATGTATTCGGTGCAGAGGATGGGCCTGCCGGACTGTTTCAGCCACGTCACCGCCTTCTCCACCACCGGCACCTTGTCATAGCTGTGGAAGGTAATGATGTCGGATCGCTCCAGCATCATTTTGTCGAGCGGCGCCACGGGATGGACGCGGCGACCCACTTCGACCCAGGGACCGGCCGTCAGCGGCTGTGAGGGGTTCACCCCGCGCGCCCAGTCGAAGAGTTTGTTGAGCAGCATGAGGTGCGCCGCCTCGCGATCCTTTTGGTCCCAGTGGTCCTCGTACTGCGGCACGGGGTTGCCCGGCTCGTTCAACAGGTCCCACGCGAGCACGCGGGAATCATCCTTGAACCGGGTGATGACGGCGGTCAGGTATGGCTTCAACACTTCCTCATACCTGCCGGGGTCCTTTTGGACGTCCACGTGCGGGCTCTGCACCCAGCGCGAGTTGTGCCGGCCGGGCACCGGCTCCTCCTGGGGTCCGGTCTTGGGGTAAGGGTCCCAGACGGCGTCGAACGGCACCAGCATGGTCTTGATGCCATGCTTGTCCGCAATGGCCAGGTACTCGTCCAACCGTTTTTCAAACCCTGCCGGGTCCGCCTTCCATGCCATGTCGTGCAGAAACACGCGCATGACGTTGAAACCGACACCGGCCGCATAGCCCAGTTCCCGGTCAATGGTCGCCGGGTCGAACGTGTCGGCCTGCCACATTTCCAACTGGTTCGAGGCGGTGCTGGGCACAAAATTCGCGCCGGCCGACCAGCGCTGTCCGGCGTACCATGCGTTGGCCTTCTCTGCGCTCCAGCGCCCCTCCTCCAGTTTCCAGTTGATATCGGGAAGGCTTTCGGCTCCGGATGCGCAGGCGCACGGGACGGACATGGCCCCGGCAAGCAGGACCAGTGCCACGAGGAAAGTATTGTTTGGAAATCGGGTCATCGTTGTTTCTCCGGGGTTGGCGTCAAACCTGATTGGACGGGCACCGTACACGCGGAGAATGACCGGATACGCACGGTGGCGGTGTCATTTCTTTGGCTGCGTCCTATCCAGCCAAGAGTGCCCGCATCCCTCATGCGCGCGGATTGCCCGATCGCGCCAGATCTTGGAGGGGAATTGCGGGGCCGTTTCCGAACGGCACAGGGAAATGCCCGCGCCTGCGGGACCGACCCGGGAAAGGCAGGAGGGTCATACCCCACGCCGTTCCGTCCACAAAGGCCGTCCCATCCGCACACCATGCGCAGTCCCCCTAGTCTTCACTCCCGGCGTTGTAGAGTTCGTCCTCACCGATAATCTCGTAGCGGTACCCCTGTTCCGTAAGGAAGAGCTGCCGCTTGACACCGTAGTCCTGATCGCAAGTGTCGCGGGTGACCAGAGAATAGAACCGCGCGATGGTGTTCGCGTCGGCCTTGGGCCGCAAAATGCGGCCCAGCCGCTGCGCCTCCTCCTGGCGCGAACCAAAGGTCCCGGACACCTGTATCGCCACGTTGGCATCGGGCAGGTCAATGGCAAAGTTGGCCACCTTGGACACGATCAACAGCTTGATCTCGCCTGTGCGAAACGCCTTGTACAGCGTCTCGCGCTCGCGCACGGGCGTGCTGCCCGTGATAATCGGCGCCTTGAAATGCTTCTGCAGCACCTTCAACTGGTCCAGGAACTGGCCAATGATGAGGACGTTGTCCTCTTTGTGCCGGTTCACCAGCAGATCGCACAGACGCAGTTTCGACGGGTTGGTGGAGGCGATGCGGAACTTGTTGCGCTTGGGGGCGACCGCATACTGGTAGCGGCACTCCTCGGGCAGGCGCACGCGGACCTCGGTACACATTGCCTGCGCGATCCATCCCTGCTTCTCCAGCACCTTCCACGGGACGTCGTATTTCTTCGGGCCGATGAGGCTGAAGACGTCCTCCTCGCGGGCGTCCTCGCGCACCAGCGTGGCCGTGAGCCCCAGCCTGCGGCGCGCCTGGAGCGACGCCGTCGCGCGAAACACCGGCGCGGGCAGCAGATGCACCTCGTCATAGATGATCAGGCCCCAGTTGCCCTCGTCGAAAATCGAGAAGTGGATGAAGGGGCTGTCCTTGGTCTTGCGGTAGGTGAGCACCTGGTAGGTGGCGATGGTCACCGGGCGGATCGTCTTTGAGTCGCCGCTGTACTCGCCGATCTGGTCCGCGGTCAGGGTGGTCTTGTCCACCAGCTCGTTCTTCCACTGCCGCAGCGCCACGGTGTTCGTGGTGAGAATCAACGTCTCCGTTTTTGCCGCCGCCATGGCGCCTATCGCCACCACCGTCTTGCCCGC
>CALDSM010000350.1 GCA_937923585.1 uncultured bacterium | reverse complement strand
GGCTTCCACCATCTGACCCGTGTGAAGAGCAGGCATGTGCGCACGGAGGTTCCCCGGTAGGTACCCCGGTTGCGTCTTCTGAAGACCCGCCCGATTTCCCCGGCATTCGTGGTTTTCGCAACAGTGCGCCCTTCTTGACCTTGGCGCCATGTTAGGATGCAGACAGTTTGACCCCTGAAACGCATTTGCTTCGTTGCGTGGTCAAATGTGGGCGGCTCTGGCATCCGGGCCGAGCTGGCGTCAGGGCAGTCAAATGTGGAATGATGCGCGCCCTGTTGGCGTTGCATTTTACATGAATACACTGTTTAGAGACATGGCGGGCATGGCGGTCGCCGGGAGTGTTCAAATGGGCAGCGGGGTGGAAGAACAGCCAGTAATAGTCGTGAACGATCCGCGCACGGGCGCGGAACTCTACCGGGTGGAGGAACCCACCGCCGAAGAGGTGGACCGCGTTTACGAAAGGGCGCATGCCGTATTCGGAATACTGCGGGGCATGCCGGTGCGCCAGCGGCTCGACGAACTGGGCAAACTCAAACAGTACTTGCTGAAGAACCGACGTGCTGTCGCGCAGCAGATTGTGAACGAGGCGGGCAAGAGTATTTTTGACGCGCTCGCCTGTGAAATCTTCCCGGCCATTGACATCATTGACTACTATCAGAAGAATGCCGAGCGGATGCTCGCCGACCAAACGGTCTCCACGCCGCTCATCCTGTTCGGCAAGAAGTCAAAGGTCTTCTACGAGCCAATGGGGCCGGTGCTGATCATTTCCCCGTGGAACTACCCGTTCAACCTGTCGTTTCTGCCGATTGTCTGCGCATTGACGGCGGGCAACCCGGTCATCCTCAAACCGTCCAAGGAGACGCCGCTCAAGGGCCTGTACGAAAACATGGTCCGGGAGAGCGGGTTTCTGCCCGACGCGCTCCAGGTGGTCTACGCCAGCCGCAAGACCGCCAACCTGCTCATTGACAAGAAGCCGGCCAAGATCTTCTTCACCGGCAGCGTTGCGGTGGGCAAGAAGGTGATGGCCCGCGCGGCCGACATGCTGGTCCCGGTCGAGTTGGAATTGGGCGGCAAGGACCCAATGGTCGTCTTCGAGGACGTGAACATCGAGCGCGCGGTCAACGGCGCGCTTTGGGGCGGATTCGTCAACTGCGGCCAAACCTGCACCTCGGTGGAGCGCATCTTCGTGCAGGAGAAGATCTACGAGCCCTTCCTGAAGGCACTCAAGGAAAAGGCGGCGAAGATCGTCACACTCGACTCGCCGAAAGCCGCCGAGGGCGAAGAATCGCTCATGATGGGGTGCATGACGCCCGAATTTCAGATTCAGGAGATCGAGCGGCAGTTGGAGGAGGCCGTGGCCGCGGGCGCCCGGATAGAACTGGGCGGCCGCCGCAAACCCGGGTCGCACGTGCTGCCCCCGACCATCGTGACCAACACGACCAGCCGCATGCCTGTCCAGTGGAACGAGACCTTCGGTCCGGTGGTCACCGTGACCCCTTTCAAGACCGAGGACGAGGCCGTGAAGATGGCCAACGACTCTCCCTACGGACTCGCCTCCAGCGTGTGGTCACGCGATTTGGCGCGGGCCGAGCGCGTGGCCCGGGCGCTGGTCACGGGCAATGTCTCCATCAACAACGTTCTCGCCACCCAGGCCAACAACGCGCTGCCCTTCGGCGGCGTGCGCGACAGCGGATTTGGCCGCTACAAGGGTGCGGCGGGGCTGCATGGCTTTTCCAACATCAAGGCCGTTATGATAGACCGTGACAGCGGCCGGCTGGAGCCCTACTGGTATCCGTACTCGAAGCAGAAGTTCGGGCTGTTCTCGGGATTGTTGGACGCCATGTACTCGGGCCGCATGGGCGGCCTGCTCAAGACCCTGTGGATTGGCCTCAAGCTCGAGCTGCTCACACGAAAAGAACGCTTGTAGCGCGCGGGACGCCGGTCATGGCGCTCCTTTCGCTCAAGCTGGACAAAGGAGACAAGCCCATGGCCTCAAGCGAAGAATTGGCGGCGGCGGTAAAAGCGGCCGCCGGAGAGCGCGAGGGACGCGCCGTACTTTCCTGCTCCGCCGCTTTCAAAATTGCGGAGGATCTCTCCGTGCCCGTGTCGGTGGTCGGAAAGGCCTGCAATGAAACCGGCGTCAAGATCATCCACTGCCAGTTGGGGTGTTTTCCGTGAAGGGGACCGGACGGGAGTGCCTCCAGAAGATAGAACCGGGCATCAAGCTGTGGCTGTCCCTGGCGGGTCAGGGGATTTTCGGACACGGCAAGTGGCAGTTGCTGGACGCCATAAACCGCAAAGGCTCACTCCAGGCCGCGGCCGATTCCCTTGGGATCAGCTACCGTAAGGCGTGGGGGGACCTGCGCAAGGCGGAGCGCACGCTCGGGGTGCTCTTTCTGGAACGCCATCGCGGCGGCAGCGAGGGCGGTGAAAGCCACCTGACCGAGGAAGGCAGGAAATGGCTGAAGGAATACGGCCGGTTTCATGACGAGGTGGAAAAAGGCGTGAAACGGGCCCATGCCCGATGGGCGAAAAGAATGTGCAAATGAAGGCATCGCCCGGCGCCCGCGGAAGAACGGCATGATTGCCGCGCCCAATCTGATCCTGATAGGCGCGGCCGGCCGCGATGCCGGCAAGACGGCCTTTGCCTGCGAACTCATCCGTCGGTTTCGCGATGCGCCCGTGATGGCGGCCAAAGTGACCGCGGTGCAGGAGCGCGACGGAACCTGTCCCCGCGGCGGCGAGGGATGCGGTGTCTGTTCCTCGCTGGAGGGTGCCTGGTGCCTGACCGAGGAAACCCAGGCGGGCGAGGCCAAGGACACCCAGCGGTTGCTGGCCAGCGGCGCCCGGCGCGTGTTCTGGCTGCGCGTTCTCAAGGCGGACCTGGAAGCGGGCGCGCGGGCACTCTTGGATGTGCTGGGACCGGACACGCCGGTAATTTGCGAATCCAACAGCCTGCGCACGGTGGTCGAGCCCGGCGTGTTTGTCATGGTTCGGCATCGGGACGCGAAGACCGTCAAGGGTTCCGCCCAGAGCGTTCAGCAGTTTGCCGATGCCGTCGTCGTCTCCGACGGCGCGCGGTTTGATTTTGATTTGGACCGAATTGGTCTGGTGGACGGGCGCTGGATTCTGGCCCGCCCGGAACAAGAAGAGCGGGTCCCGTCACAAGGGACACCAAGAGGCAAGAGGCCGGGATGATACCGTTCGAGAAGGCATTTGAAATCGTTATGGGCCAGGCGCGGCTCCTGGGGACCGAATCGGTGCCCCTGCGCTCGGCTTCGGGGCGGGTTCTCGCGCAGGACGTGTCCTGCGACATGGACATGCCGCCCTTCGACAAATCGGCCATGGACGGCTATGCCTGCCGCCGCGCGGACCTGCCCGTCCCGCTTCGCGTCATCGAGATGATCCAGGCGGGCACGATGCCGACGATGCCGGTGGGCGTCGGGGAATGCGCGAAGATCATGACCGGCGCCATGCTGCCGCAGGGGGCCGACTGCGTGATCATGGTCGAGCATACGGAAACGGACAGCGACGGACGGGTGCGCTTCACCGGCGCGGAAACGGCGCCGAACATCTGCTACCGGGGCGAGGATATTCATGCCGGCGACCTGGTACTGCGGCGGGGCACGCTGCTCTTTCCCCGGCACATTGCCGTGATGGCCATGGCCGGGTGCGCCCAGCCGTTGGTCGCGCGCCGTCCACGTGTCGGCGTGATCGCCACGGGCGACGAACTGGTGGAGCCGGACGTAACGCCCGGCCCCTCCCAGATCCGCACCAGCAACAGCTTTCAAATCTGCGCCCAGATGGAGCAGGTCGGCGCCGTGGCCACCTATTACGGCATTGTGGCGGACAGGTCGGCGGCGATTGACGCCGCCATGAAGCGCGCCATGGCGGAAAACGACGTGCTGCTGCTCTCCGGCGGCGTGTCCATGGGCGATTTTGACCTGGTGCCCGGCATGATGGCGAAGAACGGGCTGGAGATCCTGTTCGATTCCATCGCCATGAAGCCGGGAAAACCCACCACATTTGCCGTGGGGCCGTCGGTATGCTGCTTCGGCCTGCCGGGCAACCCGGTCTCGACCTTTGTGCAGTGTGAGATTTTGGTCAAGCCGTTCATCTATGCGCTGATGGGGCACCCGTACGAAGCCCCGCATTCGTGGATGCCGCTGACGGAGGCCTATCAGCGGAAGCGCGCGGACCGCGAGGCGTGGGTGCCGGTGGAACGCACCGAGGACGGCGGTGTCCGCGCAAGCGCATTCCACGGGTCGGCGCACATCAGCGCGCTGGGCG